>JAGSHA010000417.1 GCA_023954795.1 Oceanospirillaceae bacterium
ATCCAACGATAGGCCGATGACTTACGGGCTACGGCGACCTTATCCAGCCTTTAGTGAGTTATAACGCCACACTGTGCTCCCAAGGAGCGCAAGGTTTCAGGCTCATGTCTAAGAACACGCTTACAATCCGTGACAATCGCACGGGGCAAACCCTGGATCTAGAGATCCAGCAAGGGGTCGCCGGTCCACCCGTTGTGGATATTCGCGGCCTCTACGGGGAGCTAGGACTCTTCACCCTCGATCCGGGTTATAAATCAACAGCCTCCTGCACCAGCCACATAACCTTTATCGACGGTGAGAAAGGGATTCTGCTGTACCGTGGCTACCCCATCGAGCAACTGGCGGAGAAAAGTAGCTTTAGCGAGACTGCTTACTTGCTGATGAAGGGAGAGCTGCCCGATCGTCAGCAACTTGATGAGTTCAATACACTGCTGACTGAGCACACCATGGTGCACGAACAGCTGCTTAACTTTTTCCATGGTTTCAGGCGTGACGCCCATCCAATGGCGATCATGGTGGGCGTTGTCGGGGCCCTCTCTGCGTTCTACCACGACTCGCTGGATATCCATGATCCACAACACCGGGAGATTTCAGCGATCAGGTTGCTTGCGAAGATCCCCACCATCGCAGCAGCCTCCTACAAACATGCGATTGGACAACCTTTTATCTACCCCGACAACAACCTCGATTACTCCAGCAATCTGTTGAAGATGCTCTTCGCTGTACCTTGTGAGGACTATGAGGTGAATCCAGTAGTCGCTGAGGCACTGGACAAGATTCTCATTCTTCACGCCGACCATGAACAGAACGCCTCCACCTCAACCGTTCGCCTGGCCGGTTCTACCGGAGCCAATCCTTTTGCGGCGATCTCTGCCGGCATCAGCGCCCTGTGGGGACCTCTGCACGGCGGTGCCAATGAAGCCGTACTGAGTATGCTGCACGAGATCGGTGACGTGAAAAATCTGCCCAAATACCTCAAGCGAGCAACAGACCCGGATGATCCCTTCAGGCTGATGGGCTTTGGCCACCGGGTGTATCGCAGTCACGATCCAAGGGCCCGGGTGCTGCGCGAAGAAGCACAGAAGGTACTGACCGCCCTTGATCGTCAGGATGACCCCCTCTTCGCGTTGGCACTGGAATTGGAACGGATAGCGTTGGAAGACGACTACTTCATTAAGAAAAAGCTCTACCCCAATGTGGACTTCTACTCAGGGATCATTGAGAGCGCGATGGGCATCCCGTCCAACATGTTCACGGTGATGTTTGCCCTGGCCCGTTGTGTGGGCTGGATCGCCCAGTGGAAAGAGATGATCGTGGATGAGGATCAGGTCATCGGCCGCCCACGTCAGCTCTATCAGGGCGCAGCCCAGCGTGACTATCTGGCTATCGATAGACGCTGAGACTTACGGCGTCCGGATCAACCCAACTGAGATCACCGGATCTCAGTCCGCGGGGGAAAGTGCGATGCCAGCGCCTGCTTAAGTCGCTCGACTTCAGACTCAAGCACCGATAACGCGTCTGGGGCTGTGTCGAGTTCGCTCTCGCGCGCCATCAGTTCCAGTTTCTGGGCACTGGCAACCGTCCGCTTCGCAGCAAAAACAGCTGCCGTGCCCTTCAGGGTATGAGCCGCTCGCCGCAACGCCACTGCATCACCCGCTGCCAGCGTCGTATGGATCTCAACCATCAATTTGGGACACTCATCGTAAAACAGTTCGACCAGTTCTTTGAGGATGTCGGCATCACCACCAACCCCCTCTAACGCACCGTCAGGATCAAACACTTCACCAGGATCCAGAGGCTGCGTATCTGGGGTCACCTCTTGTGACTGTGTCTCTTTCGATGGGAAGGCCTGAGGTGAAGGCACCGCGGTGTCTGACACTGCAGACATACCCGCTTCTGATGCGGCCGCGTTTACCACCTGATCAATCGTGTCGTAGAGTTGCTGGGAGCGTATCGGTTTGGGAATATAGTCATCCATCCCCGCACTCAGGCACTGCTCCCGGTCGCCTTTCATAGCATTGGCCGTCATGGCGATGATGGGCAGGTGCGACGCACCACCCGCTTCCAACTCCCTGATCCGCGCGGTTGCCTGTAAACCGTCCATCTCAGGCATCTGCACATCCATAAGCACCAGATCGAAGGATTCACGTTCAAACCATTCCACTGCTTCTTGACCATCATTGGCGATGATGACGGAATGCCCCCGCTGCTCCAGCAACTTGGTGGCAACCTTCTGATTAATCAGACCATCTTCAGCAAGCAGAACGTGCAGAGGTGGCCCGCCAGACACAGATACCTCGGCAACCTCCGGCTGGGTAATCAACCCTTTGAGGCTGAGAATGGCATCCAGTAGATTGGACTGTTTAACCGGTTTTGTCAGGTAACGGGCGATCCCCCTGTCCTGAAGGCGGGCTGATTTTGTGGACTGCCCCACGGATGAGAGCATAATAATCGCCATATCCGAGTAATTCGGGTCAGTTCCTAGCCGCTGTACCACCTCAAAGCCGTCCATACCGGGCATCATCGCATCCAGCAACATCAGGTGATAAGGCGTCCCGGCTACCCGTGCCCGCTCCAGTTTGTTCAATGCTTCTTCGCCCGAGGCTGCGGTCACAGGCTTCATATTCCAGCTGACCAGCATCTCTTCGAGAATACGCCGGTTGGTATTATTGTCATCAACGACCAGAACCGGCAGCTCATAAAGTGCCGAAAGTTCTCTTGGAAGAGAGACGCCAGACCCTAGCTGCCGTTTCAGGAGCAACGAAAAGTGGAAGGTTGTACCCTCATCAACGGTGCTTTCCATCGACATTTCCCCGCCCATCATGCCCACCAGCTGGGATGAAATGGCCAGACCCAGACCCGTGCCGCCGAAGCGGCGGGAGATAGAACTATCAACCTGGCTGAAGGATTCAAAGATATGTTGGCGCTGCTCTGGAGGGATACCAATTCCCGTGTCACGAACAGAGAAAACGAGCTCCACTTCGTTTTCCCTCAGGGCCTGCAGCCTGACATCCACCAAAATCTCCCCAAATTCGGTAAATTTGATCGCGTTACCGACCAGATTGACAATGATCTGCCGCAGCCTTCCGGGATCCCCAATCAATGCGTCAGGAATCTGTGGGGAAATACGACCGACAAGTTCCAATCCCTTCTCAGAGGCACGCATCGCCAAGGTCTGTAGTGTGTCGTCCAAGGTATCCCGCAGATTAAAGTCAATTTCTTCCAACTCCAGCTTACCGGCTTCGATCTTCGAGAAGTCCAGGATGTCGTTCAGCAACCGCAACAGCGTATCTGCTGATTGTTGAATCAG
>JAGSHA010000122.1 GCA_023954795.1 Oceanospirillaceae bacterium
GGGGTAACTTCTACGGTTACCTGCGCAGCCTGAAAGAGAACGGCCAGGTTGTTGCCAGCCACGATGGTTACGAGAAAAACGCGGAATACATGAATGTCTTGAACAAATTCCAGGCGAGTATCGACCGCGCACTCGATCTGCATCACCAGATCGAAGAGATCGAAAAAGACGACATCGGGGCGATCAACTACGAGCTTGAGCGCCTGCGTCTGAAGGAACGTTCACTGCAGCTGAAAGAGGTGACGGATCAGTCCCGCTATGCCGAGATCGATCAGCGCCGTAAAGAGCTGGATGTAGAATACCAGAGCCTGCAGCAAGTCCTGCTGGATCTGTACACACAGATCAACCGCGATACCTTCACCGCAGAAGCGGCCGGTGGTCAGGTACTTGAAATCGACGTCTCTAAAGTTGTGCGGGCCTTCCTGCCGAACAACATGAGCATCACCGATAAAGTCCTGCATTACTTCGCCAAGATCTGGGAGTTCATGTCCGCCGATCCACGTGAAGCCAATACCGAAGGTGGTATCTTCCCGGCGATCTTCGGTACTGTGATGATGGTTATCCTGATGGCGGTGATGGTGACTCCGTTTGGCGTCATCGCCGCTGTTTATCTGCGTGAATATGCGAAACAGGGTTTCGTGACCCGTCTGATTCGCATCGCGGTGAACAATCTGGCCGGTGTACCGTCCATCGTATACGGTGTATTTGGTCTGGGCTTCTTTGTTTACTTCCTGGGTGGTCATATTGATGATGCATTCTTCCCGGAAGCAAAACCGGCACCGACCTTTGGTACGCCGGGTCTGATGTGGGCCTCTCTGACACTGGCACTGCTGACTGTACCGGTTGTTATCGTAGCAACCGAAGAAGGTCTCTCCCGTATCCCACGAGCGGTACGTGAAGGCTCTCTGGCACTGGGTGCGACTAAAGCGGAAACACTGTGGAAGGTTGTTCTACCAATGGCCAGCCCGGCGATGATGACCGGTGTCATCCTGGCGATTGCCCGTGCCGCAGGTGAAGTCGCACCGCTGATGTTGGTTGGTGTGGTTAAGTTGGCACCTAGCTTGCCGCTGGATACCAACTACCCGTATCTGCACTTGGATCAGAAATTTATGCATCTGGGCTTCCACATCTATGATGTAGGTTTCCAAAGCCCGAACGTAGAAGCAGCTCGCCCGCTGGTGTATGCCACTGCGTTGCTGCTGGTGATCGTTATCGCCCTGCTGAACCTGTCAGCCATTGCGATTCGTAACCACTTGCGCGAAAAATACAAAGCACTTGAAATGTAACGCTGGATAGCGGAATTTATTCGAAAGGTTTAAGCCATGACTAGTGAAGCAAAAACCCACGCCATTGATATTTCTGCCATGCAGCGTGACAACCGTGTACTGAATCTGGAAGACGAAACCTGCACTCTGGAAGTGAAGGACCTGCGTCTTGCGTACGGTGACAAAGAAGCCCTGCACGGTATCGACATGAAGATCCCGAAGAACCGGGTAACGGCATTCATCGGGCCATCCGGTTGCGGTAAATCAACCCTGCTGCGCTGCTTCAACCGCATGAACGATCTGGTTGATAGCTGCAACATCACCGGTCAGATCATGCTGGATGACAGCAACATCTATGACCGCAGTGTTGACGTTGCAGAACTGCGTCGCCGTGTAGGTATGGTATTTCAGAAGCCCAACCCGTTTCCGAAGTCGATCTATGAAAACGTGGCGTACGGCCTGCGTATTCAGGGCATCAAGAAAAAGCGTGTGATCGACGATACTGTCGAATGGGCACTGCGTTCTGCGGCCCTGTGGGATGAAGTCAAAGACCGCCTGCACGAAAGTGCACTGGGCATGTCCGGTGGTCAGCAGCAGCGTCTGGTTATTGCACGTACCATCGCAGTAAAACCTGAAGTGCTGTTGCTGGATGAGCCGGCATCTGCACTGGACCCGATCTCCACGCTGAAAATTGAAGAACTGATCCACGAGTTGAAGAATGACTTCACCATCGTGATCGTAACCCACAACATGCAGCAGGCGGCACGTGTTTCCGACTACACCGCGTTTATGTACATGGGTGACCTGATTGAGTTTGGTGTAACCGATACGCTGTTCACCAATCCAACCAAGAAACAGACCGAAGACTACATTACAGGTCGTTACGGTTAAGACCCAGCTGATTGCTGAAGCGGGGATGCGCACGTATCCCCTCTGGTCTATAACTGTGTAACTGCATGCATGGAGAACACACACGTGAATTTTGAAGACAACTACTCCACCCACATATCACAGCAGTTTAACGACGAGCTGGAACAGATTCGTACCCAGCTTCTGACCATGGGCGGTATTGTAGAGCGTCAGGTTAACGACGCTGTAGAAGCACTGCTGACAGGTGATGCTGATCTGGCAGAAAAATCGCGCCGGACTGACCAGCAGACCAATGACATGGAGCTGCTGATCGATGAACAGTGCACCACCATCATTGCCCGCCGCCAACCTGCGGCTAGCGACTTGCGCCTGATCACAGCGATCTCTAAAGCCGTCTCCGATCTGGAACGCATTGGTGATGAAGCCAGCCGTATCTGTCGCCACGCCATTGATCTGGCTGACGACGGCAACTCCCAGCGCGGTTATCAGGAAGTACGTCACATTGGCAATCTGGTCCGCGAAATGGTGAAAGATGTACTGACCGCCTTTGCCCGCAGCGATACTGAACTGGCTTATCGTGTCGCAAAGCAGGACAAAGCAGTGGATCAGGAATACCGCACCGCGATGCGCTCTCTGATTACCTATATGATGGAAGATCCTCGCGCGATCTCCAGCAGCCTGAACGTGATCTGGGTACTGCGCAGTCTGGAACGTATCGGTGATCATGCCTGCAATATGGCTGAGCATCTGGTGTATCTGGTCAGTGGTCAGGATGTCCGCCACGCCTCGTTGAAAGAGATGAAAGAAGCCGCTCAGCAGAGCGAAGGCTAAACCTCTTCGTAGCAACGGCTTCCCTGCCCGCGTTTACCCGACTAGCCATTCGGGTAAACGCCCGTTTTATTACTGGACTTGCCACCCATCACTTGTGGTAACTTTGCCCTAGTGCTGTGTTTACACTCAGGGAACCAACATGCTGCAATACGTGGTCTACGCCGATCTGAACTGCCCTTTCTGTTATGCCATGCAGGAACAACTGCACGCTATGGACCTGCTGGAACAGGTTGACTGGCGTTTAATCGAACATGCCCCTGATATCAGCGTATTTAATGCGACTCCCGAGAGTCAGGCGGAATTGGCCAGCGAAGTATTTACCGTACGTAGCCGCGCACCTCAGGTACAAGTAGCACTGCCCCCCCTGCGAAGCGACAGCCGCTTTGCGATTCTGTGCATTATTGCCGCACGCGAAATCGACGAAGTTAAAGCACTCGACCTGCTGACGAACCTCTACCGGGCACTGTGGATTGAAGGCAAAGATATCAGCTCTACAGCCGTCATTTACGACTGCATTGTGGCCGCAGGCCTGCCGGGTGAGCTATCGATCGAAGAAAACCATGAGCTTTGCCTGCAGAACTGGCAGCAGCAATGGGAAAGTGGCAGCTACAATCTGCGTATTCCGGTACTGACCACCGATAGTGATGAACGTACTTTGCTTGGCCTGCCCAGTCAGGAACATATCAGTGCATTCTTTGGCGGAGAACAGCCGCCGGGACCGGTTGGCAGCTTTGATCAGTGCCATGGACGTGATCAGCAAACCATCGCCTTTTACGGACACGACGGCGTACAGTCGATCTGGAATGTCATTGCATCAGTGCGTGACGACTACAACATCCTGCTACCGGCATCAGTACAAGAACTGCGTGGCATGCTCAATAAGCCCGGAGAAACACCGGATCTGATTCTGCTGAACAGCATCAATCACTGGCAACAGATGCTGGAAGATACGACGGAGATCGTGCATCAGGCGTCCGAGAGCCATACCCCTGTCGCACTGGTCGGCGATATCTTGTCTGATACGGACGAAATCAAAGTGTACGAAACCGGTGCGGCCGATTATCTGGTAAAAGACCGTGCCAGCGGCATTCTCAAGGCCAGAATCCGTACCTTACTGCTGCTTAAGCGCAGCCATGATCTGCTGGAACGGGCCGCCCGTATTGATGGCCTGACCCAGATCTACAACCGCCGCGAGTTTGAGCGTAGCCTGGAAGTTGAGTGGCTGCGCGGCCAGCGCTCGAAGCAGCCTCTGAGCCTGATTATGCTGGATGTGGACCACTTTAAAGACTACAACGATCATTACGGTCACCTCACCGGCGACGGCTGCCTGCAGCATGTCGCAACCGCCATTACCGAGAGCGTGAAACGTGCGCAGGATATGGTCTGTCGCTTTGGGGGTGAAGAGTTTGTTGTGCTGCTGCCGGAAACCGATCAGCAAGGCGCAGAAGTGCTGGCTGAGAAAATCCGCAAAACCGTGGAAGATCTGGCGATTGCCCACACCAAGTCATCCGCCGCCGAATGTGTCACTATCAGTTCAGGTATCGCCAGCCTGAACCCCGCTGACAACAGCAGTCCGCGGGATCTGATTCAGATTGCAGATGAGGCCCTGTACAAAGCGAAGAATAACGGCCGTAACTGCGTGGCCAGCTAACCACGCGGTAACACCCGATGTAGCGCAGGGTTAATCGCGAATGTAATCCGCATACGGCGGATAACGCTCGATTAACCCCTCCCGTCCCAGGTCCTGCATCAACGTCATATTGCGCTCCGGAATATCATCCGGATCACCATAATTCATCAATACCCGTGTCATCATTCCCTCGCGAATCAGATGAAAGCAGGGAAACGGAGAACGGTTAGTCCAGTTGGTAATATCGTTCGCGGAGACCCCGGCAAACTGATAGTTGGGATGGAAACTCGCCAGCTGAAAGACACCGCCCAGCCCAGACCGGTCCAATAAGCCCTGCAAAATATCCAGCATATCCAGGTACTGCTCGAATTCCGGTAACGCATTCGGTGTCACCAGCAAAGTCGTTGCCAGCTCATCCTCTTCACTCGCCTGAATTCGGTCCAGTTCAGCGAGAAACGCCTGAATCACCGCCTCGTCTTTATCACCTTGTTCAACGGCATAGTGAATCGTTGCTTGCTTTACCACAGGCGCAGCAAACGGACATAGATTAAGGCCCACCACCATCGACTCGACCCACTGACGGGTAAGTGCTTCGGCATTTTCAGGACAATACTTGAGTGAGTGTCTGGTATTCATAGCGGCGATGCTACCTGATGGTCAGCAACAGGCAAAGACCAGATCGTCAGAGAGTTGACGTACAGCAGACTTTTACGCCCTGCCGGTGATAACATACGCGCAGATTTTGAAGGAAATGTTGCTGTGCCTATTGCCCGTGCTCTGACTCAACCTAACTTTGATACCCGCTGGAGCTCCCTGCGTCGCCCCAGTATGACGCAGACGCCACAGGCATGGCGTAGCTGGCTGACCGACTCAGGGTCGCTGACAAAGCGCCTGATTGAGCTGAGTAAGGGCGACTTCCGGGTTGAGGTCGTCAGTCAGGGGTGGCAACGACCGACGCGGTCTGAAGCGAAAGCCTTACGGATGAACAGCCGCGAGAAGGCACTCGTCCGTGAAGTTCAATTGATTGGCCAGGGACAGCCGTGGGTCTATGCCCGCACCATTGTGCCGGCCACCACCCTGACCGGACGTCAGCGGCCGTTAAAGTTACTGGGCAACCGTTCACTGGGGTCGATGCTGTTTACCGATCCCACAATGCGCCGTGGTCCACTGCAAATCAGTCGCTTACGTTTGCAGGATACAAAGACCGATGTCTGGGCCCGTCGCTCACTGTTTTATCTATCCGATAAACCGTTGTTGGTCTGCGAGGTTTTTCTGCCCGCCCTGCAACAGGTAAAATAGGCTCACCCCAAACAAGAAGCAGCCCTTATGCAGTCACAGGCCCAACACTCCCTCAGCTTAAAAGAGAAGCTCTCCGCCTACGTTCAACTGATGCGGATGGACAAACCCATCGGTACCTATCTGGTATTGTGGCCAGCACTCTGGGCACTGTGGATTGCCGCGGAGGGTATCCCTGACCTGAAACTGCTGTTTATCTTCACACTGGGTGCTTTTCTGACCCGTTCGGCAGGCTGCGCCATTAATGACTTTGCCGACCGTAAAGTCGATGGACATGTTAAACGCACCGCTCAACGACCCATTCCGAGTGGCCGGGTGACGCCGAAAGAGGCCGTTGTGCTATTCAGCGGCATGATGTTGCTGGCCTTTGTATTGGTGCTATTTACCAACTGGCAGACGGTGTTGCTCTCCTTCGGTGCTGTAGCGCTGACCGCGGTTTACCCGTTTATGAAGCGTTACACCCATCTCCCCCAAGTGGTCCTGGGTGCCGCGTTTGCCTGGGCCGTACCGATGGCCTTCAGTGCCGTCACAGGCACTGTGCCTTGGTATGCATGGTTGATCTACGCCGCCACACTGCTCTGGACCGTGGCGTACGATACGCTCTATGCGATGGTTGATCGTGATGATGACCTGAAGATCGGTGTGAAATCGACCGCCATTCTTTTTGGGGATGCGGACAAACTGATCGTCGCCATCCTGCAAATGATCACGTTAGCTCTGCTGATCGGGCTGGGTCTGCATCTGCAGCTATCCGTCTGGTTTTTCGCCGGACTGGCAGGGGCCTCTATTCTCTTTATCCGACAGCAATATCAGGTTCGTCACCGCGAACGCGATCCCTGCTTCCGGGCCTTTCTCAATAATCACTATGTCGGTCTGATTATCTTTGCGGGTATTTTCACGCACTATCTGAGTGCGTAAAGCCACTGATCAGGCTAGATTTTTACTTTATATGCCCCTGCGTGATGGAAATACGGGCAACGTCATATTAGTGTAACAATATTGTCTTGTAATGATGCGGTCTTTAAACAACCCTGAATGAGGCAGACGTCATGTCTTCTACGAAAAAGGTGCTGATCGTTGACGACGAAGCGCCAATTCGCGAAATGATCGCAGTCGCACTGGAAATGGCCGGGTACGAATGTCTTGAAGCGGAAAACGCTAATCAGGCACACGCACTGATCGTAGATAACAAACCGGATATGGTCCTGCTGGACTGGATGATGCCCGGTACCAGTGGTGTCGACTTCGCCCGCCGCTTACGCAAAGATGAGATGACCGCCGATATGCCGATCATCATGCTGACGGCAAAAGGTGAAGAAGAGAATAAAATCAAAGGCCTGGAGTCCGGGGCGGATGATTTTATTACGAAACCCTTCTCCCCCCGTGAGCTGGTTGCACGCCTGAAAGCCGTATTGCGCCGCACGACACCTAAAGGTGTAGAAGAGCCTGTTTCTGTAGATGGCTTAACCCTGGACCCAGTCTCGCACCGTGTCAGCGCAGAGGGAAATCCCATTGATCTGGGCCCGACCGAATTCCGCCTGTTGCAGTTCTTTATGACCCACCAGGACCGCGCCTATTCACGCAGCCAGTTGCTGGACATGGTCTGGGGTGGCAACGTCTACGTTGAAGAACGTACCGTCGATGTACACATCCGTCGCCTGCGTAAAGCACTGGGCGAGCGTCATGACTATCTGGTACAGACCGTTCGTGGTACCGGCTACCGCTTCTCGATCAACGTGGCCTGAGGTTAAGCATGCAGCGTAACCACCACTCAATGCTCAGTAATCTATTCCTGTTCTCAGGTTTGGGGTTGCTTGTGGGGTTCGTATTCGGTTATCCCGCTGAGTTTCTTGCCGCCGGGCTCTTCATCTGGGCTCTGCTGCAAGTCAAACAATTTGGTCGCCTGACCGAATGGTTACAACGCGATAAATCCAGCGAAGAACCCCCCGAGTACTCTGGACACTGGGGAGATCTGTTTGATGAGTTATCCCGTCAGCAGAAACGCACCGCCGCTCGCGAAGTGTTCCTGCGCAGTGTGATCAACCGCTTTCAACAATCCTCCGCTGCACTGAATGATGGGATTGTGATCATCAATGCGCAGGATAACCTGGAGTGGTGGAACCGTTCCGCTGAACGATTACTCGGCTTCAAGGCCGCCGCAGATCGCGGTAAACCGGTCATGAACCTGCTGCGTGATCCTCGCTTTATCCGCTACTACAAGCGCGATAGTTATGAGGACCCGCTGCAGCTGCCATCACCGATCAACCATGATCGGGAATTGCAGTACCAGATCACCCGGTTCGGCGCGGGAGATCGCCTGCTCGTTGCCCGCGACATCACGCAGATGTTGCGCCTTGAACAAACCCGTCAGGACTTCGTCGCCAACGCCTCTCATGAGCTGCGTACGCCATTGACGGTAATTCTGGGGTATCTGGAGACCTTTCTGGATCACGACCTGCCACGACCACTGCAACGCGGTATGAACCAGATGCAACAACAAGCCCGCCGGATGCAGAACCTGGTGTCCGACCTGCTGCTGTTGTCTCGGCTAGAAGCCAGCCGACAGGTTTCGGA
>JAGSHA010000198.1 GCA_023954795.1 Oceanospirillaceae bacterium
CGTTTACTTATCGCAAGTCATATTGTTCCTTGGAGCAAGGATAAGAAGAATCGCTTGAACCCAAGTAATGGTTTGGCGCTCTCGATGCTCCATGACAAGGCATTCGACATAGGCTTGATTACAATTGATGAGGACAGAGCGGTTCAGGTGTCACAACAAGAATGGAATGAAGATGATCTGTATCTGAAAACGGCACTGCTTAGCTTTCATGGGCAGAAAATTCAGATACCGGATAAATTTGTTCCGAATGCTCAGTTCCTAGAGTATCACCGTGAGAATATCTATATTGGTTAGATGCTTTATCCCTTCAACAGCTCCCAAAAAGCCCGTATCAGAGGGCTTTTAAGTTTCTTCTCTAACGCAAATAATCCCACATCGTAAGCTTCCAGCTCAGGTTGCACGTCTAATACCTGTACCCGATCAGCCAAGGGGCTGTTGTCCAATACGATACGGGGCACAACACCTACGCCAAACCCCAGGCTGACCATCGAGACAATCGCTTCGTTACCGGCGACTTGTGCGTAGATCGTTGGTTTCTGATTCATCTGCTCAAACCATTCATCGACCCGCTGACGTCCGATGCCGCTTTCCGGCAGAATCATTGGGATCTGCGCCCAATGTTCGTCGCGGATCGGCGTTTGTAATAAAGCCTCCAGAGGGCCTTGTTCGGCGGGGGCAATAAAGAGCAGTGGTGAGATCGCGATGGGTTTAAACGCGACACCGGTCGGCAAAGGGGCAGGGCGCGCGGCGATGGTGATATCTTCTGTTCCGGAGAGGATATGCCCAATGGCGTGTTCCGGATCACCGGTGTGCAGTTTGATCTCGACGCCGGGATGATTGAGGCGGAATTGACTGAGGATGTCATATAGAAAGCTGTAACTGGCGGTGACGGAACAATATACGCTGATCTCGCCGTGTAACTCTTCGGCTTCTTCCATCAAGGAGTCGCGAATTACATCCCACTGCAATAAGGCTTCACGGGCATACTCACGGAACAGTTCACCTTCGTGAGTCAGAATGACCGTACGATTGTTGCGCTCAAACAGTGCCACACCGACTTCGTCTTCCAGCTGTTTAATGCTGCGGGAGAGTGCTGAAGGGCTGATGTGGTTGAGTTCGCTGGCACGACCAAAGTGCAGGGTGTCAGTGAGGCTGAGAAAGAGTTTGAGTAATCGGGTATCCATAGCTGGAAAGTATTGCATAAACCGGCATGTCATTGCTCATTTAGATCAATATTTGCAATTTGTACTCAGGAATTATCAACGAGCGATCCCGCCAGACCTTGAGTAATACGCTGTAATCTGGATCTCCTGAGGACTGACCTGTAAGTTGTGATTGGGATGCTTTAAACTGCGCCGCATTAGAATGCAGCGATAGGGAATACCCGATGAGTGAGATCGATTTTGCCGCCCTCGCGGTACACGGAAAAAGCTATGCAGGCTTCACGGCTGAAGATGAAGCGCTCCTGTTGGCTGAAGGTGCTAAGCTGCTGCCGTACATGGCACAAGTGACCGATGGTTTCTACGCTGATCTACAGCGTATTCCAGAGGCGACAGTGTTTCTTGAAGGCCGCCTGGAAAGTCTGAAGAAAACACATCAGGCGTGGTTGGAAGGCATTTTTACCGGTCCTTATGACGAGCAATTTGCTGCGCTAATGCATCACGTGGGTGAAGTACACGTGCGGGTTAAACTGCCAGTAGAATTCATGTCCAGTGGCATTGTGTTGATTAACAATCATATGAGCCCGGTTCTGGCGGAAGTCTATGCGGACGATGTGCCAACAATGGGACGGATGATGCGTGCGGTCAATGCGGTGACCGGGTTTGCGCTTATCATCATGCAAGAGTCTTATCAGACCTCTTTGCTGGCTGAAGAGCTGGAGCGTTTTCTGGCCATTACCGGCATGAGCCGTCGATTGTTTGATAATCTGGCGAACGCCTATCGTGATACTGACTGACCCGGCACTGCCATTCTGCGGAGCCTTTGTATAACATAATGACAAAGAACCAAGGGAGCGATCATGGATAAGTCACGCCAAAGCCTGAAAGTTCTGCTGTTGCAGATTCGTGAAGGTGGAAAGGTTAGGGAAGAAGAACACGCCAGTTTTGCCGCGTATAGTGGTTTGGCACCGCAGCAGATTGAAGTACTGAATGTCTTTGACACCCCTGAGTTTCCAGAGACCGTGGCAGATGACTATGATGCGCTTTTTGTGGGCGGTGCCAGTGAAGCCAATGTATTGAAGCCGGACGCGTTTCCGTTTGTTGATAACTGCCAAGCCCTGTTGAGCCATTGCGCTGAATCGGGCAAGCCGGTGTTCGCGTCCTGCTTTGGTTTTCAGTTGGTGGTCCTGGCGTTGGGCGGTGAAATCCTGCATAAGGATGATGACTTTGAAATGGGTACGTTGCCTATCTTGCTGACGGATCGCTCGTTGGATGATCCTCTGTTCAGGGATGTGCCGAATGGTTTTCCGGCGGTTTCCGTTCATCGTCAGTATGCTGCTGATTTGCCGGACAGCTGCGAAGTGATCGCTTATACCAGTCAGTGCATCCATGTGCTGCGGGTAAAAGACAAACCTTTTTGGGCGTTCCAGTTCCACCCTGAGGTGGATAAACGGACGCTGGTTGAACGTTTGACACATTACAAAGCCCACTATACCGATGGTGACGGACATCTGGATCGAGTTCTGAACTCTGCAGTTGAGACTCCGGACTCCAATCAGTTGGTGAAAAAATTTGTTGAGCGCGTGCTGCTCGGCTGAGACTAATTTGAGATAACGGGGGCGAGCACAGTAGAATGGTCGCTCTTTGTGTATACAGGAACTGAAAACAGAATGACTGAGCAACCGGAAAAGCCAACGTCCGAACAAGACGCGGAATCTCCAAAGCCACGTAGCCGTGGTATTTATCTGCTACCTAACCTGTTTACCACAGGTGCACTGTTTTCCGGCTTCTATGCGGTTATCGCCAGCATGAACGGTCAGTTCGAAAGCGCAGCGATTGCGATTTTTGTTGCGATGGTGCTGGATGGTCTGGACGGTCGTGTGGCCCGTATGACCAATACTTCCAGTGCGTTTGGCGCTGAGTACGATTCCCTCTCCGACATGGTCTCCTTTGGTGTGGCCCCGTCGTTGGTCGCCTTTAACTGGGTGTTGGCGGATATAGGTAAGCTGGGTTGGTTTGCTGCCTTTATCTATGTGGCTGGCGCGGCGTTACGTCTGGCGCGCTTTAATACCCAGATTGGTTCCGTTGATAAACGCTACTTTATTGGTTTGCCGAGTCCGGCTGCGGCTGCGGCTGTTGCCGGGCTGGTATGGGCCGCGGTTGAATATGGTGTAGATGGCAGCCCTTATGCGTATGCCATTGCTTTCTACGTAGCTGCGGTTGGCTTGCTGATGGTCAGTAATGTGTTGTACTACAGCTTCAAGGATGTGGATTTTAAGGGCAAAGTGCCTTTTATCATTCTGGCTGCGATCGTGCTGGGGCTTGGCATTATCTCGATCAGCCCACCCACGTTCCTTTGGTTACTGCTGCTGGCGTATACGTTATCTGGCCCCGTCTTATGGGTGGTGCGAAAGCGTAAAAAAGCCTGATTCAGGTGTTAGAAAAAAACCGGCCATTGAGCCGGTTTTTTTGTGCCTGAGAGAAAGGGAAGTTTTGTCTTTAAAATAGACATTAGTCTACTTTTTGAGTTTTCTTCCTGTGTTGCGGTTTCGCTTGTCTACACTGCATTGCTTGATCTCTCGAATCACTTCACTAAGAGCATATATGCAAGGATAGCGTACTATGAAAACTCTACCTCTTACTGTGACTGCAATAGGCGTATCTTCGCTGCTGATCGGTTGCAGCACCTTCTGGCCAAATGATGATCTTCACAGTGATACACAAGATGTTGCTGTTGTACCCGCCGTGGGACAAGTACCCCAGCGAGTAGAGCTGGACCAGGCGTGGGATGATAAGACCCGTATGCAATTCTGGTACACCAGTCAGGGAGCGCGCATTCTCCCATACACTTGGTTTACGTGGCTGGAACAAGCCGATAACGAGCAATTGTTCCGCAATGCTGAGCATATGGAATCTCTGCGTTATCTACCAATGAACGCATCGCCTGAAAACCCTGCGGGTTTGCCGATTGGGTTTGCCTTGGCAAGCGATAACAAAAGTGGGGAAGCCTGGATGGGTATGACTTGTGCGGCTTGTCATACCAATCAGGTCGATTACAACGGCACTAAAATGCTGATCGAAGGTGCTCCGACTTTGGGTAATTTTGTGCTGTTCTACAGCAAGCTAGTGAGTGCCTTGAATGCAACGCAAATGGATGACCAGAAGTTCGATCGCTTCGCTCGCAAGGTGTTGGATGCTGAATACTCTGAGTCCGCTGCCGTGCAGTTGCGTTCACGCTTGCAAGAAGTGGCGATGAAAGCAGCCGAGCGTCAGGTGGTGAATAACCTGCCAGCGGATTATCCGAAAGACTTTACCAGCTATGCCCGATTGGATGCGTTTGGCAATATTCAGAACGCGGGTAGTGCATTTGCCTTGCATGATCTGAATAACGGAAATGCTCCTACCGCACCGGTATCCTACCCATTCTTGTGGGGCACGCATCAATCCGATGTAGTGCAGTGGAACGGTTCCGCACCTAATACACCGGTGGTTGGCCCTCTGGTGCGTAATATTGGTGAGGTGGTGGGAGTATTTGGTGGTCTGGAGATTGAAAAGGCGCCGTTTTGGCAACGCCTCTGGGGTAAGCAGACACGGTATTCGTCGACTGTCGATATGATTGCATTGGGGCATCTGGAATCGTGGGTGAAAGAGTTACGCTCGCCTGCCTGGCCGACACAATACCTACCAGCAGTGGATACCAGTAAAGCAGCTCAGGGTGCTGTGCTGTATCAGAGCGAATGTGCGGGATGTCATCAGGTGATTCCACGTGCGAAGGAGGGTGATAAGTACAAAGCGGTGATGAATTCCGTCGCAATGCTGGGGACAGATCCGGCAACCGCATGGAATGCTGATTACCATATGGCGAAATCACTGATTCTGGAAGGTGAAAAAAATAAGATTTTGGTGGGTGATCGATTTGAAGCCACCACCGCGGCAATTTCAATTCCGGTTAACGGTGTGGTGGGTGTTGTACTGAAGGATCCACTGACTGCGCTGAAAGCGGGGATGATTCCGATGAGGAACGGCGACAAGTCGGACCAGAAAAATTCAGAGTCACTTGAATCGCTGGCACAGGAACATGTTGAAGCACGCCAGAAAATTCAGAATGCTAAGAAGCTGAATAGTGGTAATAGCCTGTTGAAGAGCAATGCGCGCGATCTCAGCAAGCTGCAGTACAAAGCGCGCCCGTTGAACGGTATCTGGGCAACTGCGCCGTATTTACATAACGGATCGGTTGCGAATTTGTGGGAGCTGTTGCAGAAACCGGAAGCGCGCAGCAAGTCTTTCTGGGTGGGAAGCCGTGAATTTGATCCGATCAACGTAGGTTTTGTGGTCGACACAGGGATGACCGAGTTCCGAGTGCTGAAAGACAGTGGAGAGATCATGCCGGGTAACTCCAATTTGGGACATGATTTTGGTACCCAGCTGAATGATGAGCAGAAGTGGACGCTGGTGGAGTATATGAAAACTTTGTAGCGCTAAACTCAATGTAGTCGTATCTGAACCGCTGTCCCTAATAAGGGCGGCGGGTTTTTTGTCTGTCATGGGAAGTGTATTTAAATCCTTTTCAGGCTATTTTCAGCTTGGCAGGGTAATCTGCAAGCATTCTCCTGTTATCCCAACGACAACGGATGCCGATATGCTGATTAAAAAGCCAGATTCAATTAAGTCTTCTGAAATTACCTCTGAATCGGTGTACCTCAACCGCCGTCACTTTATGCGGGGTCTGTTGGGGACAACGGCATTGCTGGCCACCGGTTCAGCGAATGCCGTGCCTGAGTACGACTTTGAAAAAGATTTGCCGATTTATCGTGGCCCGGATTGGATGCAGCAGAAAATCCGTGAAAGTGTACGTAATACGGCTCTGTCCACGGACGACAAACTGACGCCTTATTTTCATGTGATGAGTTACAACAATTTCTATGAATTTGGCACCGGTAAAAAAGATCCTGCGCGCCATGCACAAAACTTTCAGACGGATCCGTGGAAGGTAGAGATCAGTGGAGAAGTGGGTAAACCGGGCGTTTATAACCTGGAAGATCTGATTAAACCTCATCTGTTGGAAGAGCGTATTTATCGCCTGCGATGTGTTGAAGCCTGGTCGATGGTTGTGCCGTGGATGGGGTTGTCTCTGGGTGACCTGCTGAAGAAATTTGATCCGACCTCTAAAGCGAAATATGTGGAGTTC
>JAGSHA010000112.1 GCA_023954795.1 Oceanospirillaceae bacterium
AAGCCCAACGAATTTTTGAATATATTGATTAGTGACCCGTTGATCGGCGGGTCCTGTGAGCAACGGGAATTTAGAACTATGCGCAGCCATTATTGCGGCGACCTGAGAAAAGAACATATCGGTGAAGAGATTGTCCTGAACGGTTGGGTACACCGTCGCCGTGACCACGGTGGTGTTATCTTCCTGGACGTACGCGACCGTGAAGGTATCACCCAGGTGGTATTCGATGCTGATCGCGAAGAAAGCTTTGCCCTGGCTGATAGCGTGCGTAGTGAGTACGTTATTGAAGTCAAAGGCCTGGTGCGTGATCGCCCGGAAGGGACTGTCAATGCTGAAATGCCTACCGGTGAGATCGAAGTGCTGGGTAAAGAGCTGGTTATTCTGAATAAATCAGAAACCCCTCCATTCCAGCTGGACGAGCACCAGCAGGTGGGTGAAGACGTGCGTCTGCGTCACCGTTATATCGATCTGCGTCGCCCGGAAATGCAGGACAAGCTGCGTTTCCGCTCTAAGGTGACTAACGCGATCCGTAACTACCTGGATGACAACGGCTTCCTGGATATCGAAACGCCGATCCTGAACCGTGCAACACCTGAAGGCGCGCGTGACTATCTGGTGCCTAGCCGTACTCACGAAGGTAGCTTCTTTGCACTGCCGCAGTCGCCACAGTTGTTCAAGCAGTTGCTGATGGTGGCGGGTTTTGACCGTTACTACCAGATTGCTAAGTGTTTCCGTGACGAAGATCTGCGTGCTGATCGTCAGCCGGAATTTACCCAGATTGATATCGAAACCTCATTCATGGATGAGGAAGCGATCATGGGTATGACCGAAAACATGATCCGTGAATTGTTCCAGAACATGATGAACATCGATCTGGGTGAGTTCCCACGTATGCCATACGCGGAAGCGATGCAGCGTTACGGTTCTGATAAGCCGGATCTGCGTTTCCCAATGGAATTGGTCGACGTTGCTGATCTGATGGCTGAGATCGAGTTCAAGGTTTTTGCCGGTCCAGCTAAAGACCCTAAAGGCCGCGTTGCAGCATTGAAAGTACCGGGTGGTGCTCAGCTGACGCGTAAGATTATCGACGAATACACTAAGTTCGTGGGTATCTACGGTGCAAAAGGTCTGGCATGGATCAAGGTGAACGAACTGGAGAAAGGTGCTGAAGGCCTGCAGTCTCCAATCGTTAAGTTCCTGGGTGAAGATGTTGCCATGAAGATCATGGAGCGTCTGGAAGTTCAGAACGGTGATATCGTCTTCTTCGGTGCTGACAAAGAGAAGGTTGTAAGCGAAGCACTGGGTGCATTGCGTATCAAAGTGGGTGAAGACATGAACATGGCGCAGTGCGAGTGGGCACCGCTGTGGGTTGTTGACTTCCCGATGTTTGAAGAGACTGACAAGGGTGGTCTGACTGCATTGCACCACCCATTCACCGCGCCAAGCTGCTCTCCTGAAGAGTTGAAAGCGAACCCGCTGACCGCGCTGTCCCGTGCATACGACATGGTATTGAACGGTTGCGAGCTGGGTGGTGGTTCTGTGCGTATTCACGATCAGGCGATGCAGAAGACTGTATTTGACGTGCTGGGTATCAGTGATGAAGAAGCGGAAGAGAAGTTTGGCTTCCTGCTGAACGCTCTGCAGTTCGGTGCGCCTCCTCACGGTGGTCTGGCGTTCGGTCTTGATCGACTGATCATGCTGATGACGGGTACTGAGTCTATTCGTGAAGTGATTGCGTTCCCTAAAACCCAGAGCGCATCGTGCATGATGACTGAAGCGCCGGGTGAAGTAAGCGCAGCTCAGTTGCGTGAACTGAACATCAAGCTGCGTAAGACGCCTTAAGTCTGAGCGGTTAAGTCGGGGCTAGGGCGAGAGATCGCTGTGTAGCTCTTCTGGAAAAGCCGAGGCCGTTGTCTCGGCTTTTTTGTTCACGGAGAAAGGCGGTTTGTTATGCGATTTATTGCATCATCAATGATGCTAACGCGTATTATGGACGGCAATAATCTGAACTGATGGTTTTATGTTAATACTCGGAATTGATCCGGGGTCACGCATCACCGGTTACGGTGTCATCAATAGCGTGGGCTCAAAAAATGAATATGTCGCCAGTGGTTGTATTCGCATCAAGGGTGATGCGCTGCCTGAACGCCTGCAGCAGGTCTTTGAGGGGGTGACTGAGGTGATTAGTCGTTATTGCCCTCAGGAGATGGCGATTGAGCAAGTGTTTATGGCGAAAAATGCGGACTCTGCACTGAAGCTGGGGCAGGCGCGTGGTGTTGCCATTGTGGCGGGTACCAATCAGGAGCTGCCGATTTACGAGTACGCGGCGAGAAAGGTAAAGCAATCTGTTGTTGGTAATGGTTCGGCGGATAAAGCACAAGTTCAGCATATGGTCGCACATATTCTGAAGCTGCCAGGCTTGCCTCAGGTAGATGCTGCGGATGGGCTTGCTATTGCGCTTTGTCATGCGCATACCCGTACGAATCTGGTGCAGATGGCTGGAGCACGTTCAAACCGAAAGGGGCGTTGGCGTTAGATGGATTACGAAACTTTTATCTATTTTGCTGAGATCGTGGGGATAGCGGTATTTGCGGTGACCGGTGCACTGGCGGCGCAAGGTAAGCGTCTGGATATTCTGGGTGTTGTTGTCCTGGCGATCGTGACATCGTTGGGTGGCGGTACGATTCGTGATATTACCCTGGATGCCCATCCTATAGGTTGGATTGTTGATACAAGTTACCTGTGGACTGCAATCGTGTCGGCTGTAGGAGCATTTATTCTCTGTCGATATGTAGCATATCCGCGCCGTGCGTTGTTGGTGCTGGATGCTATGGGATTGGCGCTATTCGCGATTCTGGGCGCACAGAAAGCGATGGCCATGGGACAGTCGGATGTGGTCGTGGTAATGATGGCCATGATCACCGGTACAGCAGGTGGTATGATTCGCGACATTCTGACACGAGAAATCCCATTGATACTTCACCGTGGTGGTGAAATCTACGCAACATGTGCGATTGCTGGTGCGATTTTCTTTGTCTCGTTTGATGGTTTGATTGAGGACCGTCTGCTGGCGCTGATCTCAATGGGTTTGATCTTTGCCACACGCATGGCCGCGGTGTTTGCGGATCTGCGTTTGCCTGAATTTATTGTTGCAGGACACCGTCTGGAGTCAGACAAAACTGCCCGGGATATGGAGAAGTAAATCAGTGATTGGAAGGCTAAGAGGTGAGCTGCTGGAAAAGCACCCGCCGCAACTGTTGATTGATGTAAATGGCGTTGGCTATGAAGTTGAAGCCTCCATGAATACCTTCTATCGTTTGCCGGAGCTGGGCAGGCAGGTCACGTTGTTTACGCACTTTGTGGTGCGTGAAGATGCGCAGCTGCTCTATGGCTTTGCTGATCGGGAGGAGCGGTTGCTGTTCCGTACCTTGATCAAAGTGAATGGCGTGGGGCCAAAACTCGCGCTAACCATTTTGTCGGGCATCAGTGCCAACGATTTTGTACGTTCGGTGCACGATCAGGATACCGCAGCGTTGGTGCGATTGCCTGGCGTCGGTAAAAAGACCGCCGAGCGGTTGATCGTTGAGATGAAAGATAAGCTGAAAGATCTGCAGGTAGCCGATTTTGGTGAATTCCAGTTGAGCGGCGGCGGTGATCCTGATGTTGCTGTTTCGATGCCAGTAGCAGATCATCGAGCAGAAGCTGAGAGCGCGTTGGTTGCGCTAGGATACAAGCCAGTACAGGCGACCAAGGCGATTGCTCAGGCTGAGAAAGCCTTGGGTCCTGGCGCTAGCAGTGAAGATCTGATCCGGCAGTCGTTAAAGTCGATGGTTTCGGGTTAGCGGTGTGGTTGGTGACATCGGTTTTTGTAAGAACAATTAAATTTACGTGTGATTTGAGGCTCCAACCATGATCGAAGCAGATCGTTTTATCTCGCCTGCCAGCAATCCTGTTGAAGAAGCGCAGGATCGGGCAATTCGTCCCAAAACGCTGGAGGATTATGTCGGTCAGCCTGCTGTGTGTGAGCAGATGGAGATCTTTATCCATGCGGCTAAAGGACGTGGTGAAGCATTGGATCACACGTTGATCTTCGGTCCGCCGGGTCTGGGTAAGACGACGTTGGCTAATATCATTGCTAACGAAATGGGGTCTGAGATTAAAACGACGTCGGGCCCGGTGTTGGAGAAAGCGGGTGATCTGGCTGCGCTGCTCACCAATCTTGAGCCGGGAGATGTGCTGTTTATTGATGAAATTCACCGCCTTAGTCCTAATGTGGAGGAGGTTCTGTATCCGGCCATGGAGGACTATCAACTGGATATTATGATCGGTGAAGGCCCGGCCGCGCGTTCGATAAAATTGGAATTGCCACCGTTTACGCTGGTGGGGGCAACCACGCGCGCAGGGTTGCTGACGTCGCCGCTGCGAGATCGATTTGGTATCGTGCAGCGCCTTGAATTTTACAATATCGATGACCTGTCCAGTATCGTCGGTCGTTCGGCTGAGTTGTCAGGCACGAGTGTCGATGAGCGCGGTGCGCGTGAAATTGCTTGCCGCTCTCGTGGAACGCCGCGTATTGCCAATCGCTTGCTGCGTCGTGCGCGTGATTATGCGGAAGTTAAAGGTGATGGGCATATCTCATCGGAGATGGCTGATCGTGCCTTAAACATGCTGAATGTCGATAATAGCGGTTTTGATCATATGGATCGCCGCATGTTGCTGGCGATGATTGAGAAGTTCGGTGGTGGGCCTGTAGGGGTTGAGAGTCTCGCAGCGGCCATCAGCGAAGAGCGCGATACGATTGAAGATGTGCTGGAGCCGTACCTGATCCAGCAAGGCTTTATTATGCGTACGCCAAGGGGGCGCGTAGCAACAGATCATGCCTATCGCCACTTCGGAATCGACAAACCGGACATGGATCAATAGAAGAGAACAAAACGCGGCTATCCCTGTCTGTCTGACATTGATCAACGCCCTGCAGCCCGTGCGTTGACTAAGATGTGAGTTAGTACATCAACACGGATAAAAGGGCTGCAAATGGTTACTACAATCACCGCATCCAAGGTACTGGCGTTTAAGGCCGAGATCGAAAAGCATTTACGTTGTCTGCGTGAAGAGGCGCGCGAGGAGTTGCGCGATACTCAGCAGATGGGAGAAAGTACATTTACCGGGTCGGCTCATGATCGCACCGAAGAGGCTGAGCAGGCGGCGGCTGTTGCGCTGAATTTAATGAATCTGTCTCGTCATACGGATGAAATTCGTGCCTGTATCGAGGCGCTTCATCGCATCGAAGAAGGTGAATACGGTATTTGCCTCGAGTGTGGCGATGATATTGAGCTAAATCGCCTGCATGCGAATCCAATAGCCGTTCGTTGTGTGCGTTGTCAGTCTGCTGGAGAGACCCTTAGGGCGGTGAGTTGAGTTCCGTCTTTTTTATCACTCTTAAGTCTTTGCTCTAGGTTCCCTCCTTTATTTATGTAACCTTCTCCTGTTATTGTTTCCTGATAGGCTGGTGTGGGCTTTTTTAGCGCATGCCGGGCTACAATTTATTGGGAATGCCTGAACTTTTTTGAGCTGTAAACGTCCCATTCGAGACGGTTGATTGAGGAGGTGTGTTTTCTCAATCGCTGCGGATGTGTTTTGGTGTTGTGAGCATGTAAAAAACCAGGCTCGTTGTGACGCAGGACGTGATCTCTGATATATCCCGCCGGTATAATCAATAACCTAATTTCTTTTCCTGACGCTTTGGCGTCAAGTTCTATCTGTACAGCAATAGAGGGCAGCCGAAGTGGTTGAAAAGATGTCTATCTGGAGTCTGGTGGTTAACGCCAGTGTGGTTGTTCAACTTGTAATGTTGTTATTGGTAATGGCATCAATACTTTCGTGGGTCATGATTTTTCAGCGCCACTTCTTTTTGCGTCGCACGAAAAAAGCCCTGATGCAGTTTGAAGAACGGTTTTGGTCAGGGGTGGATTTAAGCGCACTGTATCGTGAGGTTAATCAGCATCCTAATCCGGATTGTGGTGCAGAGAATATTTTTCGTGCCGGCCTGAAAGAATATACCCGTCTGACTCAGCAGCGGACATCTGATCCTGATGCTGTTATGGAAGGAGTTCAGCGGGGCATGCGTGTCGCAATGTCACGTGAAGAAGATAAGTTGGAACAGCATCTGCCATTTCTTGCGTCTGTCGGTTCAGTCAGTCCTTATGTCGGGTTGTTTGGCACCGTATGGGGCATCATGAACTCATTCCGTGGTCTGGCAAATGTCCATCAGGCGACGTTGGCATCGGTAGCGCCGGGTATCTCTGAGGCGTTGGTTGCAACCGCTATTGGTTTGTTTGCCGCGATACCCGCCGTTATTGCTTATAACCGCTTTTCTGCGAAATCTGAAAGCGTATTAAGCAGCTATGAAACGTTCGCGGATGAGTTCTCGGCTGTGCTGCACCGTCGTGTTCACGGTGCAGCTTAAGGTGTTGCTATGATCAGACGCCATCGTAAAACGCGTAAGCTAAACGCTGAAATTAATGTGGTGCCCTATATCGACGTCATGATGGTGCTGTTGGTGATCTTTATGATTACGGCGCCAATGTTGACGCAAGGTGTGCAGGTAGAGTTGCCAAAAGCGGCGGCGGAGCCTGTGGATGATAAGGACAAAGAGCCCGTTATTATCACGGTTAACGCTAAGCAAGAATACTTTATTGATGTTGGTGGTGATCCAGAAGAGCCATTGGATGCAGAAACTGTATCTGAACGGGTGAGAAAAATTCTGGCGGCTAACGAAGATAAGATGCTGTTGGTGCGCGGAGATAAAAACGTAGACTACGACGCTGTCGT
This sequence comes from Oceanospirillaceae bacterium, assembly GCA_023954795.1. Classification (GTDB taxonomy): domain Bacteria; phylum Pseudomonadota; class Gammaproteobacteria; order Pseudomonadales; family Balneatricaceae; genus Pontibacterium. Next base: position 6,832 of record JAGSHA010000112.1, read on the forward strand.
TCAGCTAATGGTGTTGCTGCAGCAATCGGGTGCTGGCACTGTTGGTCTGGTAACCGAGTAGGGCGGATCAGTTGAAGCTCAATAGTTATCTATTACCTGCGCTGCTAGCCTTATTGTTGCATGGCGTTGTGTTCTTTATTCTGGCGGATGTGTGGTTTGAGCCAGATAAAGAAATAAAGCGCGTGCCGAGGCATGTTAATGCCCAGATTGTTGATCTGAAATCGATCACAACCACCGCGGATCGAAAGCGCGAGGCTGCGGCTGCGAAAAAACGGGCGGACGATCAGGCAAAGCGGAAAGCCCAGGCAGAACAAAAGCGTAAGACGGCTGCTGCAGAGAAAAAGCGCCAGCAGGAAATTTCACGCAAAAAGGCGGCTGAAAAGAAACGTAAGCAGGAGATCGCTAAAAAAGCGGCTGCTGAAAAGAAGCGTAAGCAGGAAATTGCCCGTAAAAAGGCAGCAGATGAAAAGCGTAAGGCTGACGCCAAGCGCAAGAAAGAGCTAGCGGCGAAGAAGGCTGCAGAGAAAAAAGTCGCAGAGAAAAAAGCAGCAGAAGAAAAGGCCCGCCAGAAGGCTGAAGCGGAACGTAAGCGTAAAGCACAAGAGAAGCTCGCAGCAGAGAAGCGAAAGAAAGCCGAAGCCGAAGAGCGTCGTCGTGCTGAAGCAGAAAAGGCTCGTCAAAGCGCTTTAGCATCAGCTCTCGAAGAGGAAGAAGCGGAGTTGGTAGCAGAAGAAGGGCGTCAGACAGCTATTAGCTACGAAGCGTATGTGCGTGAGCAGATCTCCCGTTACTGGAGGCGCTCCCCAAGTGCGCGCAATGGCATGGTTGTTGAGCTCTCCATCCATCTTTTGCCATCTGGTGAAGTTGATGATGCTTACGTGAGTAAGTCTAGTGGCGATGATCGTTTTGATCGGGATGCCGTGCGGGCAGTGATGAAGGCTTCCAGTTTTCCAGAGCTCCAGAAACTGGATCCGGTTGTATTTGATCGTTATTACAGAAAGTTCACCATGGTCTTCCGGCCTGAAGATTTGCGCCGGTAAATATTGGATGTATTTGTTGTATTGGTGCTGTTTGCGGAACTCCGCTCTCAGCTCTGTGTCGTAATCGGAAGGCTAGTCCAAGTTATTGGTGTACAGAGATCGGAGAATCTTACAGTGAGACTTTATAAATATATCGTTGCTGTGCTGTCTGTTTTGTTGGTGTCGCTGCCGTTGAAAGCGGAGTTGAGAATTGAGGTGACCCAGGGTGTGGATAAGCCTACCCCTGTAGCGGTTGTCCCGTTCTCGTGGAGTGGTGGCTATGGTCTGTCGGAAGATGTTGCCGGCGTCATTGGCAGTGATTTCGCGCGCAGTGGTCTGTTTGCTGTGATGGATCAGGACAATATGCTGAGTAATCCCTCCCGTCAGAACGAAGTGGCGTTTCGTGACTGGCGTACCGCGGGCCAGGAATTTCTGGTGATTGGGCGAATGAGTCCTGCAAAAGATAATGCTGTGCGGGTGGAATATGAAGTTTATGACGTCATCAAAGAAGAGTTGATCTTGCGTGATGCGCGTATTGGTAGTCGCAACGGATTGCGTGATGTCGCTCATGTCATTGCTGATAATATCTATGAGTACCTGACCGGCTTAAAAGGCGCATTTTATACCCGAATCCTTTATGTGACAGCGGATAAGCTGGATGCGGATACCTTCCGCTATCAGTTGCGTATGGCTGATTCTGACGGCGCGCGTCCCAGAACGATCCTTGAATCAAAAGAGCCGATCATGTCTCCAAGTTGGTCGCGCGATGCGCGTCGCGTGGCGTATGTTTCGTTCGAAAGCAGTCGTCCGGCCATCTATATTCAGGATCTGAGGACCGGTCAGCGCCAGAAGGTGCAGTCTTTTAAAGGTTTGAATGGTGCGCCGGCGTGGTCGCCCGATGGCAGTAAGATGGCGCTGGTGTTGTCAAAAGATGGCAACCCGGAGATCTATATTCTGGATCTGTTGCAGCGTAAATTGACACGTATGACCCATCACTACGGCATTGATACAGAGCCAAACTGGTCACCGGATGGTCGCACTCTGATCTTTACCTCGGATCGTGGAGGTCAGCCACAAATCTATCAGATGCATCTGAAAAGTCGCACCATTGAACGGCTGACGTATGAGGGTAATTACAACGGACGTGCATCTTTGACGCAGGATGGTCGTTTTCT
>JAGSHA010000465.1 GCA_023954795.1 Oceanospirillaceae bacterium
AACGCTGACGCCCTATTTCCAGCAGGCGATGACAGGTGAGTGTGTCACCTTTGAGATGAGTGAACCCAATTTGATTGGGGAAGAACGTATCCTGCTGAAATCCTATGTGCCCAACCTCGATACGGATGATAAGCCGTTAGGATGTTTCGTGATGATCCGCGATATCACCGAGCGTATCCGCACCGGCGAAGAGCTGCGTCAGGCCTATCAGATGATGGAACAGCGGGTTAAAGAGCGTACCTCCGAACTGACCCATCTGAACCAGCAGTTACGTCAGGAGATTAACGAACGCTCTCTGATTGAATCCCGTCTGCGTGAAGCCAGTCAGGAAGCGGAGCGGGCCAATCTGTCGAAAACCAAGTTCCTTGCGGCGGTCAGTCACGATCTGTTGCAGCCACTCAACGCCGCGCGTTTGTTCACCAGCGCATTGATTGAGCAAGAGATGGAGCAGAAAACCCAGTCTCTGGTGCACTCCGTGTCTAACTCATTGGAAGATGTGGAGTCGCTGCTCAGTACACTGGTGGATATCTCCAAGCTGGATGCGGGCGTGGTGGTACCGGATGTGATCTCGTTTAAGGTCAGCGATCTGCTGGAAAACATCGCCAACGAGTACCGCCAGATTGCGCAAAGCGAAGGTCTGGATCTGCACTTTGTGCCTTGTGACGCGGTGATCAGCTCCGACTCGCAACTGCTGGCGCGGATTCTGCGCAACTTTCTTTCCAATGCCATTCGTTACACCGAATCCGGCCGGATTCTGCTGGGGTGTCGCCGCCGTCAGCACGGACTGGAACTGCAAGTCTGGGATACCGGCGAAGGCATTCCAGCGACGAAAAAGCAGGAGATTTTTCAGGAATTTAAGCGCCTTAAGCACACCCACTGTGGGCAGGATAAAGGTCTGGGTCTGGGACTGGCGATTGTGGATAAGATCTCCCGTGTATTGGGGCATCCTATCCATGTGGAATCTATCGAAGGGGCCGGATCGGTCTTCTCCGTTGAAGTCCCTTATGGCAGCAAACTGCCTTCAGCGGATGAGTTGCACGGACCTAACCTACCTCAGCGTCTGGAGCGTTTACAGGATGCGCGTATCTGGATTATCGATAACGATCGGGCGATCTGTCAGGGGATGGAAACCCTGCTGACAGGCTGGGGCTGTCAGGTAACCACCGCCTTGTCGGTCGATGATCTGACGGCCAAGATTGATCCGGCGAGCACGCCGGTTGATCTGTTGATTGCCGATTACCATCTGGATAATGGCGAAAACGGCATCGATGCCGCAGAAGAGGTCTGCAGCATGCTCAGCTATAAGATTCCGGTCCTGATGATCACCGCGAACTACTGCAAAGAACTCAAGGAAGAGATCCGCTAACTGGGCTACATGCTGATGAATAAGCCGGTGAAACCGCTGAAGTTAAAAACCACCCTGACCCATATGTTGGAGGTCAGGGAGGACGATACGGTTTAACCGCGGCTTACGGCTGCTGGCGGGTGGCGGCCAGCACAATCTCGCGGATGCAGAGATTTTGTGGCTGCTGATAGGCGAACAGCGTTGCACGGGCGATATCATCCGGGGTGATGGCGCCGCCCATGCTCTCTTTCCAGCTTTCGTACCCTTCGATGATCTCATCGGAGGTGGTGTGTGAGAGCAACTCGGTTTCTACCGCACCCGGCGCGATAGTGATGACCCGCACATTATCGTCGGCCACCTCTTCACGCAGATTTTCACTCATCGCATGAACCGCAAACTTGGTGCCGCAATAGGCTGCGTGGCCCGGAAAGGTTTTGCGACCCGCAATTGAGCTGATGTTGATAATCGTACCGCCACGGCGTGCCTTCATCGCCGGTAATACCGCATGAGTGCCATTCAGCAGACCCATCACATTCACATCAAACATCCGCTGCCACTCGCCAGGATCCTGCTGATCCAGCTGGCCCAGTAGCATTACACCGGCATTATTGATCAGCGCATCGGCTGCACCGTACTGTGCTTCGGCTTGTTGGATGGCAGCGTCTACAGCGGCACGATCTGTTACATCAACCTGTGTACATAAGGTGTTGGGCAGATCCAGTGCTTCGAGTTTATCGATACGGCGGGCCAGCAGCAGAAGAGGGTGTCCCGCAGAGCTGAATGCCTGAGCGGTTGCCGCGCCGATACCTGAGCTGGCGCCGGTAATGATAATCAGAGGTTTGGTCATGGTGTCTCTCCTGTCGCTTGAGCGAGTACTGAATAAGGTGCTGAATGTTCAGCGATGTGGAGAGATTTTAAAGATTGGGTTATTTTGATAAATAAGCCTAATCTGAAATTACTGTTAGAAAATTATGAACAATATTCACTGGAGTGGTATCCGCTCATTTATTGCCGTGGCCGAACATGGCAGCTTTACCGCTGCGGCGGAGGCACTGGGGATGTCCAAAGCCAGCCTCAGTCAGCAGGTGACGGCTCTGGAAAAAACCTTAGGCGTGCAGCTGCTTTATCGCACCACCCGTATTCTGCGTCTGACAGAGATCGGGCAGGGGTATTATGAACAGTGTCGTGCGGGTGTGAATCAGCTGGATAACGCCCGTGAATGGGCAACCCAATCGACCCAGGCCCTGAGCGGCAGTATTCATATGAACTCGGTGGGGGGCTTGAT
>JAGSHA010000350.1 GCA_023954795.1 Oceanospirillaceae bacterium
TACGGGCATATTCCTGACATCGACAAGGGCGAAACACCACAGGAACTGATGGTGAAGGGTGTCAAAGTCACATTGTGGGTCGAAAAAGGCCTGTTGATGGCGTTAGTCGCAGATATGTAACTGACGCAAAAGCGATCAAACCTAGGGTTAAAGCGGCTGAAAGGCCGCTTTTTTTTGTCTTCTTGTCAGGTGTTTGGATCTATTGCGTGATGGGTCAGAAACATCTGTACGCTGTCATCGATGATATACGTGCATTGCTCCTCAGTGGGCAATGGTAGGTTCATCAAAAGCTGAGGCCAGAACAAGCTGGCTTTAAGCACGCCAATAAACTGATTGGCCGCGTAACTCGCATCGACGGGTTTTAGACGCCCGTCGGCAATGGCGCCTGCAATCCATGTATCTAACCCTTTCTCCTGCTGTTCAAAGCGGGTACGCGTTTCTTCGGCGAGGTCAGGGGAGTGAACACACTCGATCAATAGTACTTTGGCCAGATCCTGAAAGCGGGTGGACTGAAAGAGTGTTAGCTCTGAATGCGCAAAGCGGGTGAGTTGATCAGCTAATGTCTGCTCGGCGGAATAACTCAATACAGCGTGGTTGCTGACGAAGTCGAACATCTGCTGTACCAGTTCATGGAATAACGCCTCTTTACTTGGGAAGTGGTTATAAACCGTTCGCTTGGATACCCCGGCACGTGCTGAGAGTGCATCCATACTGGTGGCCTGAAAGCCTTTTTCTCTGAACTCTAGTAGCGCTGCGTCGACGATAGCCACGCGTTTACGTTCGCTAAGGGTAAGGTGTGTATTCACGAAATGCCCAAATTCCCGGATTCAAAAGTTGTGTAAAGTATACACCGATCAGTTTACTTTTATAAAATCCATAATTACACTGCACGGTGTAGTTTACATGTAGGTTGAACGTTTAATTAACCATAGAGTGTCCGAGATGAAGCGAAAGGGCGTCTGGATTTTGGGAGGTGCATTGATCATGACAGCATGCAGCTGGAGTTTAAAACCGGAAGTAGGGTCGTTTGATGAGTCATCAAATTTTCGCGACGGCACTTTCCAAAATGCCCAGTCTTTCGAGGTCTCGGAAGGTGCTACGATGGCCAAGGTGTTGTGGCGGTATATGACTGAAAAACGTATCGATGCAATGCCGGTCGATCCTGTACCTGTGCATGCAATGAACCCCGCCACACTGGTTGAGGAGAATAAGACGGGTGTTGCGATTTACCGTCTGGGTCATTCTAGTCTGCTGCTCACCGTTGATGGCGCATTCTGGCTGATTGATCCGGTGTTCTCTGAGCGCGCGTCGCCGTTTAGCTGGATTGGACCTAAGCGGTTTCACAAAACACCGCTTGAACTGGCGCAGCTGCCGGAGATATCCGGTGTTCTTATTTCACACGATCATTACGACCATCTTGATAAAGACACCATTAAGCAATTAAGTCAGCGTGTTAAGCACTTTGTTGTGCCTCTGGGCGTGGGTAATCATCTGCGGGAGTGGGGTGTTGAAAATGGCCGCATCCACGAACTTGATTGGTGGCAAAGTGTGTCTGTTGGAGAGGTGGAGCTGACGGCGACCCCGTCTCAACACTTTTCGGGTCGGGGTTTGCGTGATCGCAATACAACCCTATGGGCGTCGTGGGTGATCAAAGCGTCTGATAAAGCGATCTATTTTAGCGGTGACTCAGGCTACTTTGATGGCTTTAAAGAGATCGGTGAACGTTTAGGACCGTTTGATCTGACGATTATGGAGAACGGCGCCTATGATCAAAACTGGTCGCAGGTGCATATGACACCGGAAGAAACATTACAGGCTCATCTGGATCTTAAAGGTGATGTGATGTTGCCGGTACACAACGGTACTTTTGATCTGGCTATGCATCCCTGGTATGAACCACTTGAACGGCTGGATGCATTGGCTGCGAATGCTCAGGTTACGTTAGTGACCCCTGAGATGGGCCAGAGACTCTCTTTGGCGGGGCTGTCCACCGCAAGCACTCAACGCTGGTGGCGAACCGACTCTATAACGCGGATGTCGATAGAAAGCACGGATGAACTGAAGCGTTCAATGTGATATCTGGTGTGCAAAGGTCGGGTTACCCGTAGGTTGGGTAGCCCGATATATTGGTTGCTATCAGTTGCCCTGATAATCGCCCGGACGTTTTTCGATAAACGCGTTGATCGCTTCCATATGGTCGTTTGTGTTGTGACACATGCCCTGGAACACAGCGCAAAGCTCAAGGAAGTCTTTAAGCTCATGACGTTGTGCCGATTTCAGCAGGCGTTTTGTCATGCGCAGTGCCTGTGGTGGCTTCGAAGCCATCTGACGGGCCATTTTCATGGCGGTTGGCAGCAGCGCTTCAGGTTCGACAACGTCCAGAACAATGCCTAACTCTTTTGCTTCATCGGCTTTTATCACACGACCCGTTAACGTCAGTTCTGCGGCGCGCTGATATCCAATCAGACGCTGCAGGAACCAGGCTCCGCCATCACCCGGAATGATCCCCAGATTGACAAAGGTCTCACCAAACATTGCTTTGCTGGAGGCAATGCGGATGTCGCACATACACGTCAGATCAAAGCCCGCGCCAATGGCAGGTCCGTTGACGGCAGCAATCACTGGAATCTCAGCTTCAGAAATTGCCAGCGGGATACGCTGGATACCAGCACGATATTTCTCTTGTACTTCATACACATCGCCGCCAAAAGCGGCATCTTTATGCTCAGTGTCCCGCAGCTGCATCTCTTTGATATTACCACCCGACGAGAACGCGCTGCCTGCGCCCGTCAGCACCAGAACAGACACTTCCGGGTTGCGGTTCGCCCAAGCGACCGTGGTGCAGATATCGTCGATCAGGTTACAACCGGTTAGCGCATTGCGCAGGTCATCGCGGTTGAAGGTTAGAAGCGCTACGCGATCTTCGAGTGTCAGCGTTGCATCTGAAAGAGAGGGATATGCCGGGATGCTGGCCATAAAAAACATTTCCTTGGTTTTTGTTTTTCTAAGGTACACAGCATAAGTGATTATGTGGCAAGGGTCTAAGGGAAAGTACTTATTCTGGGTGTGGAGATGTGTTTCAAATCGTTGCAATACTAGTGCGCATCGCTTTACCAATTGATCAATTTTGATGCACTTTTAGTGACCATGGGGGCTGATGGTTTTTCGGAAAATAATAATAACCCATAGATTTGAATGAGTTGGAATGCTTTTAAACATAGTGGCATGGCTGATGCTTTCTCTTATACAGAGATCCAGACCGTGGGTACTGCGTTGAGACTCAGCAAAAATAATAACGTGCAGGCCTTGAGAAAGATAAACAGTTCACAGTGGGTGATGGCTATGCCAGTTGCAAGAATTGATCTGCTGGAAGTATGCAGCGATGAACAGAAAGCGCGATTAGTACGAGATGTTGAACAGGCGATCAGCGATGCGATTACAGTGCCCATAGAGCGGGTCAAAATTGTCGTGATTGATCAGACACTAATGGGCACTGGGGGTATTGATGCCAATGCGCATTGACATATGCCAGAGAAAACGCCGCGACAAAGCGCGGCGTTTTTAACAGGGCGGGATACTTAGTATTTGTAACCCACACCAACCATGTAGACCCATGGGTCAATTTCAACAGTACCGATATCAGCACCGTTCAGGCTGGCATCAGAATCGATATCGATGTACCAAACAGCGGCGTTCAATACAACGTTATCGGACACAGCGTAATCAACCCCAGCTTGCGCTGCTAAACCCCAGGAATCATCCAGTTTCAGATTTCCCAGTGTGCTTTCTTCAGAGAAGAACGTGGTGTAGTTCACACCCACACCAACGTATGGCTGTAGCGCGGATTGGGTATCCATTGGGTAGTACTGCAGAGACAGTGTTGGTGGCAGCTGTTTAGTGTCACCAATCTTAGCGCCGTTTGCGGTGATGTTGTGTTTGAACGGTGTTGCAGCCAGCA
>JAGSHA010000359.1 GCA_023954795.1 Oceanospirillaceae bacterium
CCATGTCGGTACCGCTATTTATCATGATGGTGTACGACAAGGTAATCGGCGCGGAGTCTGTCGACGCGCTCCCAACGATGGTTGCCGGAATTATTTTGTTACTGATCTCGGATATCGTGCTGCGTTACTTTCGTGGCCGTTTGATGGGCAATATGGCGGGGCGGATGGATTATCTGATCGGTGTTGAAACCTTTCGGCAGATCCTGAACCTGCCGCCAATACTAACTGAACGTTCGACCATGGCGGCACAGCTGGCACGGCTGAAACAGTTTGATAGCGTGCGGGATTTCTTTACCGGCCCCAATGCCTCAACGTTGCTTGATCTGCCCTTTATTCCGCTAATGATTGCGCTGATCGCTTTTATCGCAGGCTGGGCGGCCGTTGTGCCGGTGGTGATGTTGCTGCTGTTTATGGTGTTTGGTCTGATGTGGTTGCCGGTCAGTGCGGGGCGGGTGTTGCGTACAGGGCAGGCACGCAATGACAAACAGAAGATGTTAATTCAGAGTTTGGCCGGACGCAGCGAAATAAAAGGGGCTGCGGCTGAACAGTCGTGGTTGGGACGTTTTCGGGAGTATTCCGCAGAATCCTCGACGGCCAACTATAAGGCGGCGGTGGCCAGTGCCGTCATCAACGCCGTTTCGCAGGCAGGGGTCGCTATTGGCAGCCTTGCGGTGTTGGTGATCGGTGTCTATTCGGTGATGGCGGGAGATATGACCGTTGGTGCGCTGATTGCGACGATGGTGTTGATCGGTAAGGTGTTGTCGCCGATTCAGCAAACCTTCCTCAGTTTTGGTCGCTTTAAGCAAGTGAAGGCAGCAGTCAAACAGCTGAACCAATTGATGAAGCTGGATGTAGAAAAGAACAGCCGGGCTTCCTCGGTGATGTTATCCGGGTTGAAAGGTCGTATCGGTATTGATCGGATCAGTTTCCGTTACTCGCCGAACAGTGATCCGGCGTTGACCGGCGTATCACTGGTGGCGGAGCCGGGTGAGATGGTGGTGATCACAGGTGATACGGGATCTGGCAAATCAACACTGGTGAAGTTGATTGCGGGGATGTACAAGCCGCAGGCGGGTAGTCTGACATTGGATGAACATGATATCCGTCAGTTGAATGTTAAGGATTTGCGGCGTGCAATCGCTTATGTTCCGCAGAATGCTCAGCTCTTTCACGGGACAATTGCACAAAATATTCGCATGAACGATGTGCTGGCAACCGATGAAGATCTGATAAGTGTGGCGCAGGCAGTGGGTATTCTGGATGACATTCTGGCGTTGCCGCAGGGGTTTGAGACTCCTATCGGGGATGAACGTACACAGCGTCTTACACCGGGGTTTGTCCATGGTATCTCTATGGCGCGTGCGTTTGTGTGCTCGGCACCGGTGGTCATTCTGGATGAGCCAGGGGCATCGCTGGATCGGGAAGGTGATATGAAACTGGTATCCCAGTTACGGGCGCTGAAAGGCAAAAAGACAGTGCTGGTGGTGACTCACCGCCCAAGTCATATACGTCTGGCGGACAAAGCAATTGTGCTGGATAAAGGTTTAACGAAATTTGCCGGGGAGCCGGAACAGGCGCTGCAGGTATTGGTAGGGGGTCTTCGTGAAGGAAAATAATACGGTGTTTGCAGAAGAAAGGACCGCAACCCTGCCACGCGCACGTGCGCGTTTCCTGGCGCAGGCGATTCAGCTGGAAGAACCTACGCCGAGCTTTATCGTGCCGGTATCTATTGTTGTGGGGATTCTGCTGCTGATCGCGGTTGTGGTCTGGAGCGCATTTACGGAAGTGAATGAAGTGGCTCTGGCGAAAGGTGAGGTCGTGCCTGCCGGTTCGATTCTGGAGGTGCAGCATCTGGAAGGCGGCATTGTTAGTGAACTGCATGTGCGTAACGGTGACAACCTGAAAGAAGGTCAGCTGATTTTAAGTCTTGATCCGGCTACATCAGAGTCAGAGTTACAGCAGATGCAGAGTCGTCGGGTTAATCTGCAGCTGCAGGAAGAGCGACTGAAGGCGTTGATTGACCGTCGTCCGCCGACCTTTCCGCGGGTGGGGGCGGGGTATCGAGATCTGCTTGAGCGGCAGCGCACGATCTATCTGGCGCAGGTGAATAGCCAAACCAGTGAGATGGCCGTGATTGAAAGTCAGATTCAGCAACGTCGTGATGAGCTGCGTCGTCAGCGTAATCAGGCGGCTTCTTTGAAAAAGGAACTGGCGATCCATCGGGAGCAGGTGTCTATCCGCGAGGCGTCGGTTGTCAGAGGCTCTGTTTCAAAGTCTGAGCTGTTGGCTGCGCAGGCAAAAGTCGCAGAAGTTGAGAATGAATTGCTGCAAACCCAGGATGGTATTGCCGTGGCCCGTACTGCGCTAAAAGAGAATCAGCAGCGTAAACGGGACGGTATTGCACGCTTCAACCGCGATATTGAGCTGGAAGCCGGTCAGGTGACCAGTGAGCTGGGTGAAGTTGAAAGCACATTGATCCGTTTGCAGGCACGTGATGAACGGCAGGAAGTACGTGCGCCGGTGGGTGGTATTGTGCAGGGGTTATCGATTGCCGGATCTCGCGGGGTGATAGCCCCAGGTCAGGTGATAATGCAGATCGTACCGGTGGATGAAGATCTGATCGTTGAAGCTAAAATTTTGCCGCAGGACATTGGGCATGTACACACGGGGCAGAGCGCGAAACTGAAGTTTGTCAGTTACGACTTCTCCCGTTTTGGCAGTCTTGATGGCACGGTGAATCAGATCTCTGCATCAACCTATCTGGATGAAGAGAACCAGCCTTACTATCGTGCTGAGATTAAAATGGATAAAGCGTATTTAGGCGCTCAACCGGGTGAGCTGAATGTTTTGCCGGGTATGACGCTGACGGCTGATATTCAAACCGGTAAGAAAACCATCCTGGAGTACCTGTTGCGTCCAGTGACGCGTGGGTTTGATAACGCTTTTCGTGAACGTTAAGGCAGGGTGAATTTTCTGCATCAGGAGTTGCCTGCATATGACTCCTGATGCTTAGACTTTCTGCTACTTGCTGCCGATCAGCTCAATCATGTAACCATCCGGATCCTTAACGAAGGCGATGACTGTACTGCCGTGTTTCATCGGGCCGGCTTCACGAACCACTTCACCTCCTTTTGCTTTGATCGCATCGCAAGCGGCATACACATCGGCCACCTCAATGGCGATATGTCCGTAAGCGTTGCCCAGCTCGTAACTACCGGTTTCCCAGTTATGGGTCAGCTCCAGTACGGTATTGTCTGCTTCATCTCCGTAGCCCATAAATGCCAGAGTAAACTTCCCATCCGGAAAGTCTTTACGACGCAATAAATGCATACCCAGAATATCGGTATAGAACGAAATCGATTTTTGCAGGTCAGTAACCCGCAACATGGTATGAAGAATCCGCATAGTCTCTGTCTCGTTATTGTGGTCAATTGGTCGAAAGTGCGTGTCGACCGTGGCATAGTGTTTTAGTATAACCAGTATGAGACTGATGTTTTATTAGAGTTAAGGGAAGGGGTGGTTATGTTTCAAGATATGAATAAAGCATTTAGCCAGTCAATGGAGCCATTTAAGGATCTGGTGAATATCCAGACTAAGATGTTGGAAGAGCTGACCCGCCAGCAGATGGCGTGCACAAAATCCTGCATTGAAGCGACTATTCAGCAAACGAAAGAGATGCAGAACTGTCAGTCACCGACAGAGCTGATGGAGCTACAGAAGACTTACGCTAAAAAGCTGGAAGACACGCTGAAAGATGCCAGCGAGCACAATTTGCAAGCATTAGGCGAAGCGCGCTCTGAGATGGAACGACTGACTCAAGATACCTTTGATGCGTTTGCCAGCAAAAAATAACAGGTCACGTCGTTGTAAA
>JAGSHA010000213.1 GCA_023954795.1 Oceanospirillaceae bacterium
AAGATCTCCCACTTGTCTTCTTCGCCCGGTTGGCTGACCTTCTTGGCATCAATGGCAACTACGATGCACTGAGAGCCAAAACGATCCGCGGCTTCGCGTACGAATTCAGGGTTAAAGACTGCCGCACTGTTGATGGAGACTTTGTCTGCACCGGCATTAAGCATGGTGCGGATATCGTCACAGGTACGGATACCGCCACCTACGGTCAGCGGGATAAATACCTGCGAGGCCATTTTCTCCACGGTGTGAACCATGGTGTCGCGGCCTTCGTGGGTGGCGGTGATATCAAGGAAAGTGATCTCATCCGCGCCCTGTTCGTCATAGCGCTTTGCGACTTCAACCGGATCACCGGCGTCGCGGATATCTAAAAACTGTACACCCTTTACGACGCGACCATTTTCCACGTCCAGACAAGGGATAATACGTTTTGCCAGAGCCATGTTGTTACCTATTCTGTATTGCCGGTCTGGTCACTGATAAGAACCAGACCGGCGCAATCATTTAGAACACTGCAAACCTGAATGGTTTTACAGTTTGCCATCCCAATTAAGGAAGTTTTTCAGCAGCTGCAGGCCCACTTTGGAGCTTTTCTCCGGGTGGAACTGCACCGCAAAGGCGTTATCACGTGCAATCGCTACATCAAAGTCCACACCGTAACGGCAGGTGGCTGCAACCAGATCGCGCTGCTCAACCTGTACGTGATAGCTGTGTACAAAGTAGAAACGGCTACCGTCTTCGATCCCTTCCCACAGAGGGTGATCGTTGTGATAGACCTCGTTCCAACCCATATGCGGCACTTTCAGGCGTTCGCCGTCTTCTGACAGATCATCGCCAAAGTACTTCACCTCACCATCAAAGTGAGACAGGCACTCAACGCCGCCGTTTTCTTCGGAGGACTGCATCAACGCCTGATACCCGACGCAGATACCGAGGAAAGGTTTACCCGAAGCGATCGCTTCAGCCACCTCTTTATCCACACCCAAACGACGAATTTCAGCCATACAATCGCGGATCGCACCGACACCCGGCAGGATCACTCGATCAGCGTTACGTACTTTTTCCGGATCGGCAGTGACAATTACTTCAACACCCGGCGCTACGTGTTCCAATGCTTTGGAAACGGAGTGCAGGTTGCCCATGCCATAATCAATTACTGCAACGGTTGCCATCGTTTACAGAGTTCCTTTGGTAGAAGGCATCATGTTTGCGGCGCGGCTATCGATCTCCAGCGCCATACGCAGTGCGCGACCAAACGCTTTAAAGATGGTTTCCGCCTGATGGTGCGCGTTAAACCCTTTGATGTTGTCGATATGCAGGGTCACACCGGCATGGTTCACAAAGCCCTGGAAGAATTCCCAGAACAGCTGGGTATCCAGACGACCAATGGTGGCGCGGGTGAAATCACATTTGAAATCGAGGCCCGGACGACCGGAGAAATCAATGACCACACGAGACAGGGCTTCATCCAGCGGCACATAGGCATGGCCGTAACGGACGATCCCTTTTTTGTCGCCAACAGCCTGTTTAAAGGCCTGACCCAAGGTGATACCGATATCTTCTACCGTATGGTGATCATCGATGTGAGTATCGCCCTTGGCGTTCACCTCAAGATCGATCAGACCATGACGGGCGATCTGATCCATCATATGTTCCAGAAACGGGACACCCGTATCGGCTTTCAATTCACCGGTTCCGTCCAGGTTGATGGATACTGTGATCTGGGTTTCCAGCGTGTCACGGGATACCGTGGCGCGACGCTCAGCCATGTTGCTCTCCGAGATGTTCGTAAAAAACGACCATTATACAACCAATCCCCGCCGATGCCGATCTTCTCCATCTATGCTGAAACCCAAGATCTGCAAAAACGTCACAGTCAAACGCATGACAGCCCTTCCCCTTCTGTTTAACATGCGACTTATACGACTGTGCCAAGGAGGCATTCATGAAAACGCTGATGAAACTTGTGGCAGGCCTTGTGGCGCTGGTGATCGTACTGATCGTCGCGGGCGGTGCCATTCTGGGTATTTTCTTTGACCCGAATGAATACAAAGGCGAGATCGAAAAAGTCGCGCTTGAAAAAGGCGGTGTCGAGCTAGACATCGGCGGCGACATTGGTTGGTCTGTCTTTCCTTGGCTTGGTCTCGAAATCGGCCAGATCAGCGTTAAATATCCAAACCAACCCCAACTCGCCACGCTGAACAAAGCACAAGTATCGGTGCGTATCCCTGCACTGTTGAGCGGTCAGGTACAGATGAGCAGCGTTGTGGTTGACGGTCTAAATCTGAATCTGGTGCAGGACGGCAGCAGTAACAACTGGGCACCCGCCGGCGCCTCTGATAAAGCCGACACACCAACCGAGCAACCAAACGCTGCTGAAACAGCAGGCGGAACCGCGATTGCACTGGATATCGACAGCATCGCCGTGACCAACGGCAACCTGAGTTTTGAAGACAAAAAAGCCGGCAGCAAAGCCTTGGTGAAAGACCTCAACCTGACCACCGGTAAGGTACAGGATGATGCGGTCTTCCCGCTGACTCTTAGCTTCAGCGCCGAACAGTACGCGAATGGTTCTGCCCAACCGGCGATGACTGTCAGCTCCAAGCTGGATAGTAATGTGCGCTTTAACCTCGCCAAACAGCAGTACTGGGCGAAGAAGCTGAACAGTTCCATTACCGTTCAGGGTGAAGCAACCGGCGGTAAACCGCTGACGCTGACGTTGGCGGCCGATATTACTGCCGATGCAGCAAAGCAGGCTATCGCGCTGGAAAATCTGAAAGTCGCGATCGCCAATCTGGCATTGAGCGGCAAACTGGCCGTGAACGATTTTGCTAAACCGGCAATCAGCGGTGCGGTTGATGTTGCACCTTTTGATCTGCAGAAACTGCTGGGCACTCTGGGCCAGCCTGCGATTGAAACCACTGATCCCGATGTTCTAAAAGCGATCAGTTTGTCGACTGAGCTGGGCGGACCAGCGAACACAGTCACCGCTAAGGCGTTGACGCTGAAACTGGACGACACCACGTTTAAGGGTAACGCAGCCTTTAATCTGGCCAGTGGTGGCATCAAGCTAACGCTGAAAGGTGACAACCTGAATGCTGATCGTTACATGCCTCCGGCGAAAGAGCAGCCAGCTGAAGCACAGCAAGCCAGCACGGGTGAACGTTACTCCAAAGAGAAGATCATCCCGGTCGAGCCACTGAAAGGCCTGAACATCGATGCCACTCTGGGTCTGGGTAAACTGCACGTCAGTAAGCTGGATATCCAGAATATCGATCTGGTCGTAAGCGCTCACAACGGACTGATCAAAGCGAGCAAGATCAACGCCGATATGTATCAGGGCTCACTGCGTAATAGTGCGACATTGGATGTGCGTAAAACGCCGATCCGTATCGCGGTGAAGAAAAATATCAAAGGTATTCAGGTTGGCGACATGCTGAAAGCGGCGGCTGATACCGATGTGTTAACCGGTGCGCTGAACTCACAGGCTAATATCACCGCCCGCGGTCGCTCCGTGTATGACATCGTGCACAGTCTGAACGGCACCACCAACGTGCAGATGAAAGATGGTGAACTGAAAGGTATCGATATGGCCCAGACCGTGTGTCAGGGTCTGAATACCGTGAAGTCACTGGGGATCAATACGCAGGAAGTGGATAAATCCACGCCGTTTGCCAACCTGAGCGCCAGCACCAAAATCGTCAACGGTGTGGTGAATAATCCAGATCTGAAAGCAGCCTTGGATGCGATGGTTCTGAATGGCAAAGGTAAAGTGAATCTGCCAAAAGAGAGCCTGGATTACCGTGTCGGTCTGACCATCGAACAAAACCTGTTTAAGGAGACCTGCTCCATCCCGGATAGTCTGGAAGGCGTAGAGTTTCCGGTTGACTGTAAAGGTGGTTTCGACACGGATCCGGCCAAGCTCTGCAAGCCAGACCTTGCGGTCTTCAAGAACATCTTTGAAGCTAAAGCTAAGGCGAAAGTAAAAGCTAAGGTAGATGAGCAGAAAGACAAGCTGAAGGAAAAGCTGGGTGAGAAATTGGGCGGTGAGGAAGGCCAAAAACTGTTGAAAGGACTGTTTGGTCGATGACACCTGAACACTTCTCAACGGCCGTACTGGACTGGTTTGACCAGCACGGCCGTCATGACCTGCCCTGGCAGGCGAATAAGACGGCTTACCACACCTGGATTTCCGAGATCATGTTGCAACAAACGCAAGTTGCAACGGTGATCCCCTACTTCCAGCGTTTTATAGAACGCTTCCCCGATGTGCAATCGTTGGCGGAAGCCGAGCAGGACGAGGTCTTACACCTCTGGACCGGTCTCGGATACTACGCCCGTGCCCGTAACCTGCACAAAGCCGCGCAACGGGTCGTCAGCGAATACGGCGGCGAGTTTCCGCAGTCTGTCGAGGCATTGGAAGACCTGCCTGGTATAGGCCGCTCAACAGCCGGTGCCGTACTATCGATCGCCACCGGCAAACGTGCAGCCATTCTTGATGGCAACGTCAAACGGGTGCTGGCCCGGTTTTACGCAGTTGAAGGCTGGCCCGGCACCTCCGCGGTACAAAAAGAATTGTGGCAACACGCCGAACGTAATACGCCTTACGCACGCGTTGGCGAATACACCCAAGCGATGATGGATCTGGGCGCAACACTCTGCACCCGCAGCAAACCCAGTTGTCTGCTCTGTCCGTTGCAACCCCAGTGCGGAGCCTTCGCGCAGGGTAAGACCGATAAACTTCCGGCACCACGGCCTAAAAAAGTCATCCCGGTTAAACAGACACTGATGCTGATGATCCGCAACGATGCGGGAGAGGTATTGCTCTACCAACGCCCACCTAGTGGTCTGTGGGGTGGTCTGTGGAGTTTTCCACAGGTACAGGACTTACGAGACAGCCACGGTGAAACGGGGCTGGAGATCGACGCAGACAGCGCTGAAGCTCTGGCTCCCCTGCGTCACACCTTCAGTCACTTCCATCTGGACATCACACCGGTACTGGCAAGACTGAAAAGCCCTACAGAATGTGTCATGGAAGGCTCGCCGCTGCTCTGGTATAACTTAGAGCAACCGCAAAGTGTGGGCCTCGCAGCACCGGTTAAAAAGCTACTGCAAAAGCTCCCTTCACCGGGATTGTCTTAAATCCGGTCAGGTCATGACCCATACTGATTTTGTATACGCACCGATTTTGTATTCTGGAGATCTCTGATGAGCCGTACCGTATTCTGTCGTAAATACCAAGAAGAGCTGGAAGGGCTGGAACGCGCCCCTTATCCCGGCGCCAAAGGTCAGGATATCTACGACAACGTTTCCAAAAAAGCATGGCAGGAATGGACTGATCACCAGACCATGCTGATCAATGAAAAACACCTGAGCATGATGGACCCTAAAACGCGTGAATTTCTGACGCAGGAAATGGAGAAGTTCATGGCCGGTGAAGATTACGAAAAAGCAGAAGGTTACGTACCACCGTCGAAGTAACTGGGCGTTTTTTAAGCACTTATGCAATTTCGCACAGAACTGAGATAAATTTTTGAAAAATATCCCTTTTCTGTGTTGACACTTGAGTCCGAAATCCGTTTAATACGCATCGTCTTACGACATTGCCCAGATAGCTCAGTCGGTAGAGCAGGGGATTGAAAATCCCCGTGTCCGTGGTTCGATTCCGCGTCTGGGCACCACTTATTTATACATTAAAGGCTTGCACTTGTTGCGGGCCTTTTTTGTTTCTGGGGTGCACTCCATCGAACTACGTTCGTTGATTACTCGCCATTACATGGCTCACCCTTCGGGCCATCGCCGCAAGGGCGATGTTGTAATGGCCGTTGGTCATCGCTCCGCTTCTGGGCACCACTTACTTCAAGGCTTGCACTCAAATGCAGGCCTTTGTTGTTTCTGGGCTCTGGCTTTTCATTTGATCAGATGTACTGCCACTCCTGTCTAGCACTTC
>JAGSHA010000054.1 GCA_023954795.1 Oceanospirillaceae bacterium
ATCTCGCTGGCTCTGGGATCGAGCGTCTGCGTATCAGTACGCAGGGATACGGAGAGCGCTATCCGATTGCTGATAACGGCTCTGCATCCGGTCGGGCCCAGAACCGTCGTGTTGAGATCAATATTCGCGGTCAGCGCACTTAATGAAGGATCCTTTCCGTAATCAGGCTTGGATGTTGATTTAGTCTGATACGACAATATCGCCCGGCAGGATGTTCTGATGCTGGGCGATATTCACCAAGTGACCTTGGATGAAGTTCGGGTGTACTTCATCTACGACCAGCGTTCGATTGGTGTTGCTCAGCTGGTGGGTCGGTCGCATTTGTACATCAAAGAATGTTGAGCGGTGCAGAACGTTGAATTTGTCACCCGGCTTGATGCCTGTGCTTTCTCCCGCGTGAAACCAGATCCGGTTGTTCTCTATGCGGGTAATACGGGCGGAAAAAGGTCGGCAACGGAGATTGCTTTCCAGTTCTCCCACCATCTGATCGATCAGTTTAGTGACAGCCTGACCATATTCCTGATGAGCAAACGCCTGGCTGTTAAATCCTGCCTTGAGTTCTTGAGGTAAGCTCCATATCCCTTGCGTCTGATATCGGCGCTCCAGTAGCAATGCACCACTGAAACCGTCATGGATAAACAGGTCTAGCTGAAAGTTACGCAGGTGTTTACGGCTACGATAATCCAGCCGGTTATACAGATCTACAAAGTAGTTATCTTCCGAATGTGTGCGCGGGTCTGTCATCGCCATATCCCGAATAACACCCGAGACAATAAATTGCGTGTCCAGATTGTTTACATTCGCTGCCACTGAGGTCAGAGCGCCATCATCCAGCTGGCGGCTGGCTGCGGTTTGAAGGGCTGGAAAGATATTAAGATGGGTTGCTTTAAACGGTTGCAGGTTGCCGCGAGCCGCAAGTTGGCTGGCAATGAGGTTGGGGAGTTCCCATGCGGTATCGCCCAGCCCGCCTACATTTCCTTGTGCTGGGTGCTCCAGTGGGAAAGCGGCAATCGCGATGGATTTTAGGAAGCGGTCTCCGCGACCGTTTTTACAGCCAGTATCGGTGAATACATCGGCACTGATGCGCACCGTGAGAATGCTGCCGGAGATCTGCTCATCGATGACTTGGACGTTTTCAACCTGACCGAGTGTGGTGATCTGCATGTTGTCGATCTCCAGAATGCCATCGCGTACTTGTTGGCTGCTGGAAACGTAGACGGCTGCCTGCATTGAGGCCTGCTGGGTTGCTGCGGTAATGGCGGCTTTTCGAGCGGCGTTCAGGTTGTTGTTCTGAATAACGGCCTGCCCCTCGGCTTCTACCGTGAGTGCATGCGCATAAAGGTGCGGCAATAGCAGGGCGACAAGCAGGATGAATTTGTGCAAAGCGTTAAACATATTCAGAGTCTGACCGACAACTAGGTAAATGTCCGGTTAACAGTATGCAATTGCATTGGGCTTGTAAACCAGCACGAGTCTGGCTGCGCTAGTCTGCTGGCGCCGTATGAGGTTGTGCTGTGGAGACTGGCAGAAACTGGTAACCAAAGTATGTTAGATTGTCTGCAGACGAGAGACGGATACTACATGATGAAAAAGCTTCTGCTGCTTTCCTTTCTGATTTCGGGGTGTACCTGGCAAGGGTTTGGTGCAAATCCCGCTCCAGAGCAACCGGTTGTGATGCCCGCGCCAGAGGTGCAGGAGCCGGTGATCAGCAGTGCAGGGCTATCAAGTATCGACGTTGACGATCAGATTTATGATCCGGTGAGTGAGGCTGTTGCGCAGTTAGCTGTTCAGTTACAAGAAGGCTTGCAGGCTAACCGTGTGCAGCGTTTACCTATGGCAGTTATGCCATTTGTCGATTTGAGCCGCGCCCGAGAGCGTTATACGGGCGTGTTGGGTGAGCGGCTGGGTGAGAATATTGTCTATCAGCTGCAGCAAAGCCGCTATAACCTGATTGATTACCGGGCGGTCAGCTTGCTCACCACCGCTCGTGATCCGTTGACTAAGCAGAATCTGTCGAGTCTGCGCAATCGTTATCGCATCTACTTTCTGCTCACGGGGACCTATGCCCGCTATCCCGACGGTATTGTAATCAATGCCCGCGTACTGGATACCACAACCCGCCAAGTTCTGGCTTCCGGGCAAACGCATCTGCCAGATAGCCGGCTGGAGGGTGGTACGCCAGGCTATGATCCGATGAAAGCCCTGCAGAAAGGGATGATTATTGAAAACAGTCTTGGGCCGGTAGGGCAGTAATGAATAAATTGGATATGCTGTGTAAAGCGCTGGTTTTGTCTGCGTCTGTTGCTGTGCTGTCGGGGTGTGAGACCGCATCTCGCTCATTGGTGGAGTTTGCTGAGGCGCTGCCTGATGCGCCACGGACTATGGAAACCGTGGAGGCGAAAGCCCCTGAGTGGGTGCGGGCGACAGGCTATGCGCCTATCAGCCTGCAGTCAGGTCAGACCAAAGAGCACAAAATGATTCAGGCTATGCGGGCGTCAAAGTTGCGAGCCTATCAGGAATTGACTGCAATCGTTCACGGTCAGTATCTGTTTGGTACTACGGCTGTGCGCGATATGGTGGTGCAGAACGATCAGTTCAAGACCGCTGTGTCGGGGATTGTGCGCGGCGCACGGTTGGTGAAGAGCTACCCGGTGCAGGATGATGTCTATGCGACTGTACTGGAGGTGGATGTAAACCAGTTGCAGAGGGCGTGGATTAAGTCCAGCCAGTGAGGTTGGCAGGTTGGGCGTACCGAATAAAAAGGTAAGCCCAACCGGAAGTCTTAAGCAACGAAAGGCGTTATTTGCCTTTCTGTGTCGCTTCAAATTGAGCCAGTTGTTCCGGTGTGGCTTTTTCCTGGTATTTATCTTTCCAGCTATTGTACGGTTCGCCGTAGATGACTTCGCGCGCCTGCTCGTAGTCCATCTCTACTCCGCGCTCTTCAGCCGCTGCGCGATACCACTTTGACAGGCAGTTACGGCAGAATCCGGCCATGATCATCAGGTCGATGTTCTGCACATCTTTGCGGTTATCGAAATGCTCCAGCATACGGCGAAATGCGGCGGCTTCTATCTCGGTCTGTGTCTGTTTATCCATCATTTTTCTCGATTTTGTCTGACCGTCGCCAGATCAGGATTCTTGTTGGTGTATGTGTTCGTCCAGTTGCTGGCAGATGTCGTTCTGTAGTCGTTGACACAAAATAGGATCAGAAATCGGCTGATCGGATTCATCGGTGATAAAGAAGAAATCTTCTACGCGTTCGCCGATGGAGGTGATCTTCGCCTTGCGGACGGAGACGTTGTTTTCCACAAAAATGCGGCCAATACGTGCCAGCAGCCCCGGCCTGTCGGGTGTGATGACTTCCAGTACGGTTTCCTGACTCATGGGGTCGGTACTGATATTAACCGTGGTGGGCGTGGCAAATAGTTTCAGCTGACGTGGGACGCGGCGGTGGATGATTTCCGGGTAATCTTCCGGATCGTCCAGCTCCTCAACCATGCGTTGCTGAATTTCGTTCAGATAATCCGGGTTTTCCGACAGCGGCTGGTTGTCTTCGGTGAGCACTGTATAGGTGTTCAGCGTGCGTTGGTTGTCGGTGACAATGACGCGCGCGTCCTGAATGCTCAGGTGCAGTTGGTCGAGTGTTGCGACAGAAGCAGCAAACAGATTGGGCAGGTCTCGCATATACACAAAGATCTCTGTTGCGCCTTCATGTAATCGGTGAGATGTCTGACGGATCAGAACCAGTGGGATTTCAGTGTCGTGGTGTTCCAAAATTGCGCGAGTGTGCCATGCAATACTCTGGGATGTCTCACGCAGGAAGTAGTCATCCCCCAGCGTGGACCAGAATTCCAGAATCTCTGACTCATGCAGGCCGTGGCGGGTTAAGAGGATCATCGCCTCATGCTGGACTTGCTCAATCAGATCTTCTTTTTCGATTGGGTTTTCAAGTCCACGGCGCAGTGTGCGTTTCGTTTCGGTATAGAGGGTGCGCATCAGCGTGGCACGCCAGTTATTCCAAAGCGTGTGGTTGGTTGCGTTAATGTCTGCCAGGGTCAGGACATAGAGATAATCCAGATGCGTAATGTCGTGCACCTGTTCCGCAAACGTCTGGATAATCTCAGGATCTGAAATATCTTTGCGTTGTGCGGTCATCGACATAAGCAGGTGATTACGTACCAGCCAGGCAACGAGATGACTGTCCCAGCGTCCAAGGTGATGGCGTTCGCAGAAATCCATCACATCGTCAGCGCCCAGTTCAGAGTGGTCTCCGCCACGGCCTTTGCCAATGTCGTGATAGAGCGCCGCAATGTATAGCAGTTCTATTTTCGGTAGCTGGTTGACAATGCGGTGCGCGATCGGGAATTGCTCACGGTAGTCGTTGTGTCGGAATTGGCGGGTTTTCTGGATCACTTTGAGAGTGTGGGCATCCACCGTGTAAATGTGGAACAAGTCGTGCTGCATCTGGCCGACAATTTTTCCGAATTCCGGCAGGTATAGGCCCAAAATACCGTACTTATTCATCCGTTTGAGTTCTGTTGACACCTTATCGGGACAGCGCAGAAGTTCCATAAACAACGAGGTGTTACGGATATCGTTGCGGAACTCATCGTCGATCAGGTGTCTGTGATCCCTTATCAGGCGGATGGTGGATGCTCTTACGCCTTTGATCTGGCTGTTGGTGGCCATCAGGACGAAGATTTCCATCAGTGCAAAGGGATGGTGTTCAAATACCGTGTCGTAAATGACGTCGATGAAGTTGTTGTGAAGTTGAAAGCGGTTGTTCAGAGGGAGAATGACTTGCTCATCCTCTGCCCGCAGGATGGCTTCATCAAAGTGTTGCAGTAGCATATGGTTAAATTCCGACATCGCTTTCGCCACGCGGTAGTATTTCCCCATAAACTGTTCGACGGCCAGTTCGCCTTCTGAGTCGGAGTATCCAAAGATCTCAGCCAGTGCGCGCTGGTGGTCAAAAAGCAGGCGGTCATCGTGGCGATTGCAGACCATATGCAGTGCGTAACGAACGGTCCACAGGTAAAGCTCACCCTTGTTCAGGGTGTCCAGCTCACTGTCGGTGAGGAAGCCATCGTCTACCAGATCGCGGATATAGGTTGAGCCAAAATGACGCTTCGCAACCCAGCCGATAGTTTGCAGGTCTCGTAGGCCCCCTGGAGAGTTTTTAAGGTTGGGCTCCAGGTTGTACTCGGTATTGTTGGTTTTTTCATGACGGTCCAGCTGCTCACTGATTTTCGCACGGAAAAACTCTTTGTCGGTCCATGCACCCTCTGATGTAACTTCGTCATAGACGCGGGTGTGCAACTCGCCGCTACCTACTATGGTGCGGGATTCAATCAAATTGGTGGCGATGGTGACGTCATTTTGGGCTTCTTCGTAGCATTCGGTGATCGTGCGAACGCTGGAGCCAATGTCGAGGTTGATGTCCCAGAGGAGCGTCAGAAAACCGCTAATAGAGTCGTGATAACTTTCTGGCTCTATACCATCGATCAGGATCAGGATGTCTACATCTGAACATGGATGTAGCTCGCCACGGCCATAGCCGCCGACTGCGATCAGTTCGATGTGTTTGCTTTCAGGCCAGTCATAACGCTGCCAAATGGCTTCAAGTACCATATCCATGACCCAGGCCCGGCCGTAGATTAGCTTACGAATGTCTTCGCCGGCTTTGAAACGCTCATCCATTCGCTCCCGAACCCCTTTGAGGGTTTCTTTCAGGAGCGGGATTGGCTGTTTGCTTGCGGCAAGGGCCTGACGGAATTCGTCAACGTTAAACAGTTCTTCGTCGGCAACCTGATGGTGGGCAGCGTTTGACATTATGGCTTCCTGAATTAGATCGTTTCGCCTTCGCGCAGCGTCAGTACTTCGTAGCCGTCTGCGGTAACCAAAATGGTGTGTTCCCACTGTGCTGATGGGCGGCGATCAGCTGTTTCTACTGTCCAGCCGTCGCGCTTGTTCAGTTTTACGTGACGTTTGCCAGCATTCACCATAGGTTCAATGGTGAAGATCATACCTTCCTGCAGTTCGGCGCCGGTGCCAGCTTTGCCGTAGTGCAGAACCTGAGGGTCTTCATGGAATTCTGCGCCAATGCCATGGCCGCAATACTCACGTACTACAGAGTAGTGGTTGGCTTCAGCGTGCTCCTGGATAACGGCACCAATATCGCCCAGGCGGGTGCCTGGTTTCACCAGACGGATGCCTTTGTACAGGCACTCCAGTGTGACGTCGACCAAGCGGCGTGCGTGTGCTTGTTCTTTGCCAACAAAAAACATTTTGCTGGTATCGCCGTGGTAACCCTCTTTGATGACAGTAATATCAACATTGATAGTATCGCCATTCTTCAGTGGTTTGTCGTTTGGAATACCGTGGCAAACTACCTGATTGACTGATGTGCAGATCGATTTTGGGAAGCCGTGGTAATTCAGTGGGGCTGGGATAGCGTCTTGTTGGTTGACGATATAGTCGTGACAGATCTGGTTCAGCTCGTTAGTTGTAACGCCCGCCTGGATGTGCGGCTCTATCATCTCCAGAACCTCTGCCGCCATACGGCCGGCTACGCGCATTTTTTCGATTTCTTCGGGGGTCTTGATTTTGATGGTCATCTTCAGGGGTCCGTTAAGTACTCAACACAGAGCTTTGATTCAGGCTATTCTGCCTTATATGGCGAGTATGCAATACCGTCGTCTGTAGAATAATTTGTACGCAGACGTTTGCTTATCGCCTGATTGTATCAATGCAGGCGATGAAAGCGAATGCGCCCTTTAAAAATAGGGTGCAATATGGTATAAATCCGCGCTCGAAAAATGCGCTCTGCGCACTACATAAAACACACACGCTCCGTCACATCGTTCAGGGTGCCTCATTTTTGAGGTTGGGCAATGGGGAGTGTGGAGGTTTAACCCAATCTTACAGGATTTTAAAATGGCTAAAATTAGCATGCGCGACCTGCTGAAAGCAGGTGTTCACTTCGGTCACCAGACTCGCTACTGGAATCCAAAGATGTCTAAATTCATCTTTGGTGCTCGTAACAAGATCCATATCATCAACCTGGAGCACACGCTGCCTGCACTGAACGGTGCACTGGACGTTGTTCAGGGTATGGCTACTAACAAGAACAAAGTTCTGTTTGTTGGTACTAAACGAGCTGCTAGCAAAATCGTTAAAGACGAAGCTGCACGCGCAGGTATGCCTTATGTCAACCATCGCTGGTTGGGTGGCATGCTGACTAACTACAAAACTATCCGTCAGTCTATCCGTCGTCTGCGCGATCTGGAATCCCAGGCACAGGATGGTACCTTCGAACAGCTGACCAAGAAAGAAGCACTGATGCGTCAGCGCGAAATGGACAAGCTGGAACGTTCCATCGGTGGTATCAAAGACATGGGCGGTCTGCCTGACGCGCTGTTCGTAATCGACGTTGATCACGAGCGTATCGCAGTTAATGAAGCAAACAAGCTGGGTATCCCGGTTATTGGTGTTGTTGATACTAACAGCAACCCAGACGGCATTGACTACGTTATCCCTGGTAACGACGATGCGCTGCGTGCGATTCAGATCTACGTTCAGTCTGCTGCTGACGCTTGCCTGGAAGGTTCCGAGGCAGTTGCTGGTGCGAAAGGCGAATTCGTAGAAGTTGAAGAAAATCAGGCAGCTGCAGAGTAATCCTGCTGTCAAGGATGCCTGATACAGTATTGTGGCAGGCATGAAGGGGAGCGTAGCTCCCCTTTTTTCGATTTTTGATTTAAAGCTTTAATCTTATTGATAGAGGTATTCAACATGGCATTCTCTGCTAAGGACGTGAAAGAACTGCGCGACCGTACTGGCCTGGGTATGATGGAGTGTAAAAAAGCTCTGGCGGCTGTAGACGGTGATATCGAGAAAGCGATCGAAGATCTGCGTAAAGCGTCTGGCATGAAGGCAGCTAAAAAAGCTTCCCGTACTGCGGCAGACGGTGTTGTTGCAGTTAAAGTTGCTGACGACAACAGCTATGCAGTTGCGCTGGAAGTTAACTCTGAAACTGATTTCGCAGCACGTGACGAAGGCTTCCTGGCATTCGTTAGCACTGTGCTGGATAAAGCAGTTGCGGAAAAACAGACTGATGTTGCAGCGCTGATGGACGGTGAGCTGGAAGTTGCTCGTGAAGCACTGGTTCAGAAAATCGGTGAAAACATCACTGTACGTCGTACCGTTGTTGTAGAAGGCGGTGTTGTGGGCGCTTACGTTCACAGCAACGCTAAAATTGCAGCAATCGTTTCTCTGGAAGGCGGTGACGCTGAAACAGCTAAAGACGTTGCAATGCACGTTACTGCTGTAAACCCGCGTGTTGTCAGCAAAGAAGACATGCCGGAAGACGTGGTTGCTAAAGAGAAAGAGATCATCCTGGCGCAGCCTGATATGGCAAGCAAGCCTGCGGAAATCGCTGAGAAGATGGTTGTTGGTCGTATCAACAAATTCCTGGCGGAAAATAGCCTGGTTGAGCAGGCGTTCGTTAAGAACCCTGAGCAGAAAGTTGCTGCTTTCGTTAAAGCTGCTGGCGGCGAAGTTAAGTCTTTCGTACGTGTAGAAGTTGGCGAAGGTATCGAAGTTGAGCAAGTTGACTTCGCTGCAGAAGTTGCTGCACAGCTGAAAGGCTAAGCACCGCTTAAGCCTCCGGTTGCGCATGTTTCTGCATGCGCAACCCTCTCTTTTCCTGATACACTCTTGTGACCTCATTTCGAGCGGAGAATTCTTAGATGCCTGCCACTGAAAAACAGTCTAAATACAAAAGGATACTGCTGAAGCTTAGCGGCGAAGCGTTGATGGGTGATGAGAATTTCGGTATAGATCCGAAGGTGCTTGACCGCATGGCTCTGGAAATTGGCCAGTTGGTAGGTATTGGTGTTCAGGTCGGCATAGTGATCGGTGGTGGTAACTTGTTTCGTGGCGCAGCGCTGAGTGCGGCGGGCATGGATCGAGTGACCGGTGATCACATGGGGATGCTGGCAACCGTGATGAATGCACTGGCTATGCGTGATGCGCTGGAGCGCAGCAATATCGCGACCCGTGTTATGTCTGCCATTCCTATGAGTGGTGTTGTAGATCATTATGATCGCCGAAATGCGATGCGTTATCTTAATCAAGGTGATGTGGTGATCTTCTCCGCGGGTACGGGTAACCCGTTCTTTACGACTGATTCAGCTGCCTGTTTGCGTGGTATCGAGGTAGAAGCTGATGTCGTAATTAAAGCTACAAAGGTAGATGGTGTATTCACCGCAGATCCGATGAAGGATCCATCTGCTAAACGATATCTTCATTTGGGTTACGATGAGGCTATCGAGAAACAACTGGGCGTTATGGATTTGACGGCAATTTGTCTGACCCGTGACCATGATATGCCTATTCGTGTCTTCAATATGAATAAGCCGGGTGCGCTGGCGAATCTAGTACTGGGCGGTGACGAAGGTACGTTGATTGATCGTTGCGACGAGGTGGGAGAAAAATATGCTGAATGAGATTGCGCAGGACGCTGAAACGCGTATGAAAAAAAGTGCTGACGCACTGGTGGATAACTTTAAAAAGATTCGTACCGGTCGCGCGCACCCAAGTATTCTGGAGACAGTTCAGGTGCCTTACTATGGTTCTGATGTGCCTCTGTCTCAGGTCGCCAACATCTCGGTTGAAGATGCGCGGACATTGTCGATTGTTCCTTGGGAAAAGCCCATGGTGCCGGTCATCGAAAAAGCGATCATGAAGTCTGATCTGGGTCTGAACCCTTCTACATCAGGTGAAAATATTCGTGTTCCAATGCCTGCTTTGACGGAAGAAACGCGTAAAGGCTATATTCGCCGAGCGCGTGCTGAAGCAGAAAATGCACGTATCGCCATTCGTAATATTCGCCGTGATGCAAACGGCGACCTGAAAGACCTTCTGAAAGAGAAAGAGATCACAGAAGACGATGAGCGTCGTGGTGAAGATCGCGTTCAGAAGCTGACCAATCAGTTTGTTGCTGAAGTAGATAAGCTGCTGGAGCAAAAAGAAACTGATCTGATGGAAATCTAAGGAAGGTGCCGGGGTGCCTGGCACCCCGATTTCCGAATACCTGCCCATGTCTAAAGATACTATGACCGATTCTTCGAAAGTAAATCCGCCTCCCAGACATGTTGCAATTATCATGGATGGTAATAACCGTTGGGCAAAAAGCCGGGGGCTGCCGAGCTTGGCAGGCCATAAAGCGGGTGTTGATGCTGTTCGTCAGGTAATTACCGGATGTGTGGAGCAGGGGGTTGAAGCTCTGACGTTGTTCGCGTTCAGCTCTGAAAACTGGAAGCGTCCACCTTTAGAGGTGAAAGGGTTGATGGAGTTGTTTAAGTTCGCGCTGGACCGCGAAGTTAAAAAACTCCACAAGAATAATATTCGCTTGCGTGTTGTCGGCGACAAGACACGTTTTAGTGAGTCTTTACAGAAGCGTATTGCTGAGGCGGAGTCTTTAACTGAGTCCTGTACGGGATTGCAGTTGAATATCGCTGCAAATTACGGCGGGCGTTGGGATATTGCCGCCGCCGCGAAACAGGTCGCTCAGCGCTGCTTAGAAGGTGAGTTAACGCCAGATCAGATTGATGAAGCTGTGTTGGGGCGTTATGTATCCTTATCTGACCTGCCTGACCCTGATCTGTGTATTCGTACAGCGGGGGAGCAGCGAATCAGTAATTTTCTGATTTGGCAGTTTGCATATACCGAATTTTATTACGCTGACTGTTACTGGCCCGATTTTGGCAAAGAGCGTCTGGAGCAGGCGATCAATGATTTCACCGGACGTGAACGTCGATTTGGACGAACCAGTGAGCAGTTAGAGGCGGATAAAGGTG
Organism: Oceanospirillaceae bacterium; assembly: GCA_023954795.1. Classification (GTDB taxonomy): domain Bacteria; phylum Pseudomonadota; class Gammaproteobacteria; order Pseudomonadales; family Balneatricaceae; genus Pontibacterium. The sequence continues at coordinate 10,860 of JAGSHA010000054.1, forward strand.
CTTAAAGCTCGTTTTTTGACCGCAATTGTTTTGGCGCCTTTGGCGCTGGTTGTTCTGTTTCTATTTCCCAAAGATTGGTTTCTGCTCGCTATTGATGGTGTGCTGCTGTTAGGTGCGTGGGAATGGTCGCGTCTGGCGGGTTTGTCAGGTGCTAAAGATAAAGCTTTTTATATTGCAACCGTTGGTGTGGCGTTAGCACTGTTGCATCAATTTGAAGCCGTATTGCCCGTAACCGCTATATTAGGGGTGGCCCTGGTTTTTTGGGTTATGGCTGCTTTTTGGGTTGTTCGTTACCCGCAAGCATCTGGCTGGTCATCCGTGGGTGTACGGGTGTTGATGGGGTATGTTGTTCTGCTTCCTGTTTGGGTTGCGCTAGGGGAGCTTAAGTCGCAGTCGCTCAGTACTGAGCTGATTTTAATGCTGCTGTTGTTGGTATGGGCGGCAGATATCGGTGCTTACTTCGCAGGTAAGTCTTTGGGTAAGAATAAGCTGGCGCCTTCCGTCAGTCCCGGGAAAACGCGTGAAGGGCTTTATGGCGGTCTTCTGTCTTGTCTGATCGTCGGCGGTGGTTTTGCGATCTGGTTTGAACTTGATTCGCAAACACTTGTCTACCTTGTGCTGTTGAGTGTCGCCACTGGTATCATTTCTGTGCTGGGAGACCTGTTTGAAAGCATGCTGAAGCGCCATCAGGGCATAAAAGACAGCAGTCATTTGCTGCCGGGACATGGCGGTATTCTTGATCGAATGGATAGTCTCACGGCTGCTGCACCGTTATTTGTACTAGGTGTGCAGTTTCTCACTCTGAGCTGAGTAAAAACCGCATATGGATCTTCTTCAAACCTTGCTTGCGACATTGGTAACACTGGGAATTCTGGTGACCATACATGAGTGGGGACATTTCTTCGTCGCCCGTCGTTGCGGCGTCAAAGTACTAACCTTTTCAGTCGGTTTCGGTAAAGCGCTGTTTCGTTGGCGAAGTGAGCGTTCGGGAACAGAGTACGTGTTGGCTGCCATCCCGCTGGGTGGTTACGTACGTATGCTGGATGAGCGTGAAGGTGAGGTGCCTGACGAGCTTAAGTCTCAGGCATTTAATCGTAAGCCAGTACTGCAGCGTATTGCCGTTGTCGCGGCGGGTCCGATGGTTAATCTGATCTTTGCCTTTCTTGCCTACTGGGTGATGTTTGTATCCGGTGTCAGTGCTATCAAGCCAACTGTTGTTGATGTGGTGCCTGGAACGCCCGCTGCAATAGCGGAGTTTAGACCGGGTGGTGAAATCATCCGTGTGGATGGAAAGGAAACCTTGTCGTGGGACTCTGTTAATCTTAGCTTGGCGTCTCGTATCGGAGAAAGTGGTCCTTTGGTGATTCGGATGCAGTATCCCGATAGCACCTTGCCATACGAATTTATTATTCATCTGAATGACTGGAACTTTGATATTGAAAGGCAGTCTCCGGTCAACGCTTTGGGGTTGGTTGCCTGGGGCCCTGATGTTCCCGCGGTAATTGGGAGGATCTTGGACGACGGAGTTGCGGCTAACTCAGGCTTGCTGGTTGGCGATAAGGTTTTGACAATCAACGATGATGCCGTTGCGGACTGGTTTGCGTTGGTTAAGATGGTTCAGGCCTCTCCAGAGCAAAAACTGCTCTTTAAACTTGAACGTGCAGGCGAACGGTTACAGTTGGATATCAAGCCGGCTGGCAAAGAGGTCGATGGGAGAGAAATTGGATATATCGGTGCTGGGGTGGCTGCTGTTGACTGGCCTCCAGAGCAGCAGCGGGATATCAGTTTCGGATTTCTTGAATCTTCTTTTAAGGCTTTAGATAAAACCTGGCAAATGATTACGCTGATTCTGGAGTCTATCTGGAAAATGCTGGAAGGCGTGATTTCAGTAAAAAACTTGAGTGGTCCGATTACCATTGCTAAAGTGGCCGGTGCTTCCGCAGAGTCAGGTATGGAAGCATTTGTTGGTTTTCTTGCATATCTGAGTATCAGTCTTGGGGTGTTGAACCTGTTGCCGATACCGATGCTTG
>JAGSHA010000139.1 GCA_023954795.1 Oceanospirillaceae bacterium
CTCAAGCATCGCCAGCATCGCGACTAATCCCTGGTCCAACGCCTCAAGATCAATCGTCTCCAGCGGTGCCAGGATACTGTGGATATTGTCCACATGCGCTTCGACGGTACGATCAATCAATTCCAACCCTTTGCCGGTTAGCTGAACTAACTTGCTACGCGCATCATCTGGGTTTGCAAGACGCTCAACCAACCCGGACGATTCCAGGCTTTTTAATCGATGGGTCATCGTGCCCGACGTGATCATCAGCGTTGAAAACAGCTCGGTAGGCGCTAAACAGTATGGCGCACCGGAGCGGCGCAAAGTCGCCAGCACATCAAACTCCCACAGGGTCATGCCAAACTCAGCAAAAACAAGATCCAATCTTCGCTGTAACAACGCGGCACTGCGCTTCAGCCGCCCCAACGTCCCCATAGGGGTCACATCCAGATCAGGTCTTTCACGTTCCCACTGATCCAGAATCAAGTCGACTGCATCTTTCTGCTGCTTAGCCTTCATTGTCACACTCTCTTCAAATAATTTATCTTGATATCAAGATATATCCATGTAAGACTTTATTTTATCTTGAATTGAAGATAAATAACTATGCCTATCACACGCTTTTCCGATCTATTTCTAACTGCGCTGGCGCCGATGATCTGGGGTTCAACCTATATCGTGACCACAGAACTGTTGCCAGCAGATCGCCCATTTACGGCTGCGCTACTACGCACGCTTCCCGCGGGTATTCTGCTGGTAATGTTTAGCCTACGCTATCTTAAACACTGCCATTGGTGGCGGCTGATCATTCTCGCTGCATTGAATATTGGTGTATTTCAAGCATTCCTATTTATTGCAGCATATCGATTACCCGGTGGACTTGCTGCGGTATTGGGTGCGATCCAGCCACTGATCGTGATGGGACTGATATGGGGATGTGACCAGCAACGCCCCGCCCAACTGGCTGTGTGGGCGAGCCTTACGGGAGTCATTGGCATGGCGGCGCTGATACTCGCGCCAGGCGCCGTTTGGGATCCAATCGGGATTGCTGCCGCGCTGATTGGCGCAATCTGTATGGCAGGCGGCACATATCTGACGCGTCGCTGGCGCAGCGATCTGCCGGTTCTGGCGATGACAGGCTGGCAATTGTTGCTGGGCGGTCTGATGTTAATGCCGATAGCACTGATCGTTGATCCTCCGCTACCCAGCCTCAACCCCCTTCAGGTCGTTGGTTATGTCTACCTATCACTGTTTGGTGCGTTGCTGGCATACGCACTCTGGTTCAGAGGCATTCGTCGGATCTCTCCAGTTGCGGTGTCGTCCCTTGGCCTGCTGAGCCCTCTCACAGCAGTGATATTAGGCTGGCTAATCCTTGATCAGAGCATGAGCGGTATTTCACTGCTTGGACTGGTAACAGTATTGGGCAGTATTCTCGCGGTGCAATGGGCCTCCGCACCGAAAAAACCCCGACATACCACCGTTCCAACCTCTACAGCTGCGCGCTGTACAGCAAAACCTTAACCTGAATTAACATCAGAGGATGCTTACATGTCCAACCCAATGACCCGATTACTTGAGACCCGGACATCCACCACGCGCTACCAGACGGACTCTCCGATCTCTGATGCGCAGGTAGAGGAGTTAGTACGTTGTGCAACACTGGCGCCCTCGGCGTATAACCTACAGAACTGGAGGTTTATTGCGGTGCGCTCTGATATTGCCAGAACTAAACTGCAGCAAATCGCATACGGGCAGTCGCAAGTTGGGGATGCGCCCGTGACCTTTATTGTCTGTGGCACATTGGAAGCGCATAAAGATCTGGCTGAAGCACTTCAACCCTCAGTCGACGCCGGTATTATCAGCGAAAACCTGCAAGCCAGTTGGGTGTCTGCTGCCACAATGTCTCACCAGAACAACGCTCAACTGCAGCGCGATGAGGCTTTTCGCTCTGCCTCACTGGCGGCCATGACGCTGATGCTAGCAGCTCAGGGGATGGGGCTAGCAACCGGTGCGATGAGTGGGTTTGATACGGAATTGCTGAGTGATACCTTCGAACTATCACCGGAAGAGGTTCCTGTTATGCTGATTACTGCAGGCCATCCAAAGGAAAATAACTGGCCTCAGAAACGCCGTAAACCTCTCTCAGAGGTCATGCGAACCCTATAGCACAACGATTCTCATCTTTTATACAGACACAAAAAAGGCGACCCAAAGGTCGCCTTTTTTACTGCCAGACGCGCATTAAGCCGCGTCGTGCAGGTTATTTCCATTCTCAATCAGCGCCTGATGCAAAGCGATGATAGCCTGATCGTAATCATCTTCATGAACAATGCACTGCATCTCAACCTGACGGATTGACTGATGCAAAGCCTGCACATTGATATCAGCCTCTGCCAGTGCAGTGACGGTGCGGGCCAGAATCCCTTTCACTTTCATGTGGGAACCGATGGCAGATACAATCGCCAGATTGTGCAGCTGTACCGCACCTTCCGGATACGTATCTTCGATCAGACGGGTCGCACGGTTTACCATCTTGCGGGAACCCGCAACATAATATGTGATGCTGTTCGCATCCGCGTCTTTGTTGACCACATACAGCTTCAGCTGACGCAATAATGTGGAAATTTCAATATCGTATCCCGCATCACCCAACATCTCCTGATCGAAAATCTCGATACCAAAGACATCCTTACGCCCGGCAATGATCTCAACACGTGGGATTTCGCTGCGATATTCCTGGCTAATCAGCGTACCTTCGTCTTCAGGCTGGAATGCATTCTTAATACGCAACTGCACACCACAACGACGCAAGCCTTTTGCCGCTTTAGGATGGATCGCTTCCATACCTAAGTTCGACAACTGATCGGCTACGTCATAGTTGGTACGACCAATCGTGACGACATTATCCATTCCCACCAGCATCGGGTCGGCAGAACTCAGGTGATATTCCTTATGGATAATCGCTTCTGCGGCGCCTGTGACTGTCGCAATCGCACTGAAAGTCATCTCGCTATAACCACGATCAAAAGTGGTCATCAGGCCTTCTTCACAGTGGGTATAGCCCGTAGCAATCACCAGTTCTTTATCAAACTCGATGCCATCAAATTGCTTAGCGACCATCTCTTCGAAAGGAATCGGCGTAGCCATATGCCAACCCGTCAGGTCAACGAAGCGGGCATTAATACCCTCTTTACGCAGGGCTAATACTGAGTTGTAAGCACTGTGAGCTTCACCAATTGATGCCAGCATCTCACGCACCTTCATCAGATGCTCTTCCAGCTGGAAGTGACCGTAAGAGCACAGGTGGTGCAGACTCTTCATGCAATCACGCACATCATTCAGGCGTTCAGCTACAAAATTGTTCGCAGAGGTCAGTTCAAACTCAGAGTCAAACAGCTCGGAGTTGATCTCCTGCATGTTCACCTGAAGCTTATTCAGCGCTTCCACCCAGGCTTCTTCACTTTCTGCATTTGCAAAACGTGCATAAACACCCGGCTCACCGGTTTTTTTATGCTCCAACAGCTGGTTGGTAATACCGCCGTATGCAGACACCACAAAAATTCGGTTATACAGCTGATCTTCGCTGCGCTTACCGATCAAAATAGTGTCCATCAATTCCTGAAAGCGGCTCATGGACGTGCCGCCAATCTTCTCAACTGTATGCATACTTATATTACGCTTTCTCAGTGACTGCCGTTGGTCTTCGCCGGTGAACGGATCAGAGTGCGAAGCATTGTGCCTAACGCCTCACAATAACTGGTCCTTTCCAGTGCGAAATACAGAAAAATTTGGCGCAAAATTATACACCAAAAGTATGAAGATGTGTGCAGAACATCATTAACCTATTGGCTAATGCCAGCAGCAGCACGCTGCAAAACCGTTCAACTCCTACCGGCAGAAGGACCCACTACCTGGTTGCGACCTTCGTTCTTAGCCCAGTACAGACGCTCATCAGTACGGTGCATCAGGTCAGAATAGGATTCCCCTTTACGTAACTGAGAGACACCGAAACTAGCCGTCACAGCCCGGTCTAAACCAAAACTCTCCGTCTCAACCTGCAATCGCAACCGATCAGCTATATTGGTCGCAACCGAACCATCCGTTTCAGTGACGATAATCATAAACTCCTCCCCCCCGATGCGGGCAAGGTAATCGTAGCTGCGCACATACTGGCTGATACTGCGGATCAGCTGCTGCAATACCCGGTCCCCGGCTGGATGACCGTACGTATCGTTGATCAGTTTAAAGTGATCGATATCGAAAACGATCAGCGCCAACGGTGAATCAGAACGATGAGAACGACGCACTTCATTCGTCAGGATCTCCACTGCCCGGCGACGGTTTAGGATACCGGTCAGCGAATCGGTGCCTGCCTGAGAAACCAGCATTTCAATCTCTCGTTTGCGCCGCAAAGCAAAGATCAGCAAATACAGAGGAAGGATAAACATCAGACTGAAGAGCAGATCCGCCAGCTGCATACTTTCATATTGCTGCAGGTATGCGAAAACATGCTCTGCAGCATCAAACTCCATATTCAGAAGAATGATGCCTAAGAACAGTGGACTGCAAAACAGCAACTCCATCCATAGACGCCGCTTTTTCTGAAACCTGTGACTATTCAAACGCCTGACCAACCTCTATCGCAATTCCAGCCCTTGTATAATGCTGGCATGAGCCGTGTTCTGTTCTGACATTGTAACGCTGATCGTTCGTAACCAGAAATTTATTAACGTTCGATCTACAACAAACTGTGGTCCTTATCGGCCGCACTTCCAATTTCCAAAGCACCGATACAAAAAAGCCATCTCGGTGAAATTGACATCGATCAAACGCGCCTATTTGCAATTCAGCTAATGTAATCCGCATCGATTTGCAGCCCAGTAGCCAGGAGCAAAATATGAGCAGCCTACCCCTCGAAACGATCCCCAGTGTCCAGCTGGATTTCATGAATGACGACCATCGCGAAGCCACCCTGCTAACCAACAAACTCTATGCCATGGTGCAGGACGCTAAAGACAATTCTGAATTTGATCGCTCGGCTATCACAGAAACGATGCACGCAATTTTTGTTCACGATCAGGAACACTTTGCACGGGAAGAAGCCGAGATGGAACGCACAGGGTTTCCGGCTTACGGATGCCACAAAGGTGAACATGAACGGGTACTGGCTGAACTGCAGGAAGTGTATCAACACTGGCAGAACGGTATGGAACCGGAAACACTAGAGAAATACCTGACTGAAACGATGACACCCTGGTTTATTAATCACATTAATACGATGGATACTGTGACGGCCATGTTTGTATCAAGGCACGACTAACCCGTTAATTAAACAAACGTACGCTTTATCTTTTCTGAGCTTTACGGTTAATACGCAGTGGCTCCCAGTGATAAATCAGATTTAATCTCTGATCTGGACGAATTTTATAATCGTATATTGCAAGGCGCTTATATTTAGTTATAAAGTTCGTTCTCCTCATTATCAGGAACCCGGTAATACCAAACTGCATTTGCTTGCCAAACGCGGTTTCTTTCCGGGAAAGGGACTACAATTTAATAAGCTCACCCCTGAACTTTTATTCCAAACAAGTATCAGGCGCTTATTAGCAGTAATAAGGACGTCCTATTCATCTGCTTGGTAGTACATATTGCTCACTATGATAAACGACGAAATCAGCCAGAAGCTGATGCCCTTGAGTCTTGAACAACTCGATAAGATTCAGCAAAAGCTAGAACAATTGGTCGCAGAGAAAAAAGAAGCCAAGAAGCGTAAAAGCGGCTTGCCTCCAGTTGCCGGAGACCTCGATTCACTTGCAGCCATGCAAGATATGGATCTGAGCAGCCTGATGCGGGAAATTTCGCGTCGCTGAACGCCCCTCGGCCTCTCAAATGATAACGCGCCTATAAACAGGTTATTCAGCGAGCTATATTACGCGCGCGCTTTATTTGCGGATTTCAGCACTCTTCTCTGATATGCTCGGGCACTATACTGTGTCCGCATGGACACTCCTTTTTGACAGAGAAGATAAGTCAGCGCCATGAGTAAATATTGGAGCGAGGCGGTTAACGGCCTCACCCCTTACGTGCCCGGTGAACAGCCTAAAGACGCCGGTATCACAAAATTAAATACGAACGAAAACCCTTATCCCCCTTCACCTGCTGCAGAAGCCGCTATTCGCGATTTTCCGCTGGACCGATTGCGCCTCTACTCGGATCCGGATTGCGCTGAATTAAAACAGGCACTGGCAGAACATTTTTCGCTGGAAAAGAAAAATGTATTTGTGGGTAATGGGTCTGACGAAGTATTAGCCCTTACTTTTATGGCGTTTTTCCGCCAGGAACATCCGCTGCTGCTGCCGGAAACCACCTATAGCTTTTATGACGTGTACTGCAATCTGTACGACATTGAGCACAAGCAGATTCCATTGTGCGACGACTTCAGCATTGATCTGAACGATTACGCTGAACCCAATGCGGGTATCATCTTCGCCAACCCCAATGCTCCAACAGGGCGCGCCCTGCCTTTGAGTGAGATCGAAGCCCTATTGCAGCGCAATACCGAATCTCTGGTCGTGGTTGATGAAGCTTATGTGGATTTTGGTGCCACCAGCGCAGTCGAGCTGGTCAACCGTTACGACAACGTTCTGGTCATTCAAACCTTCTCTAAATCTCGCTCACTGGCGGGAATGCGGGTGGGTTATGCAGTGGGACACGAAGATTTGATTGCCGGTCTTGAACGCGTCAAAAACAGCTTTAACTCCTATCCGCTGGATATGTTGGCGATTGCGTCCTCTGTGGCGGCCATTAAAGATGATGCCTACTTCCGTGAAACCACACAGAAGATCATCAATACGCGCGAGTGGACCGAAAACGCGCTGGCTGAGCTGGGTTTTGTGACGGTACCGTCCAAAACTAACTTCCTGTTTACCAGCCACCGCTACGTTGAAGCGGCTGAACTCATGGGGTTCCTGCGCGCGAATAAGGTTTTGGTACGCCACTTTAGCAAACCGGGCATCGACAACCACCTGCGTATCACCATCGGCACACCCGAAGAGATGCAGCTGTTGGTAGACACACTGAAACGACACCCTGACATTATTTCCATGGGCTAATCAGCCCCCATTTGCCCTCGCGGCAAACCTCCGGGTAGAGCTTACTTAATCCTCAAGCTCTACCCGTGATTGCGATCTACCTCTCTTAAGCAAAGTTTCACGCATCAGCAGCCCCTCCCGCGTCATCGTATAACGCTCCAGATCCTCTGCCAGGCATAGGTGACCACTGTATTCCCGCATGGCTTCCTGCCGCAGATCATCCATTGTCAGGTACTTACGCTGGCCGCTGGCTGACGGAGTCGCAGGTTTATCAAGATAACGCGGACTAAAGTGCGTCAGAATCAAGTGCGGCAACGAGGCAGTTTCGGCAAACGCGGCAACGTCTGCAGCCGTCGAATGCTGGGGTGCCGAACCCACCTTCTCGGCAATCGCCTGAGTATAGGTTGCCTCATGCACCAGCAGATCGGCATGACGGCAAAGCCCCGCCAACAATTCAGGCTTGTCGTTGTCACCACCGATAACGGCCACGCGTCCTTTGCGAGCAGGTTGGGAATATTGCTGCCCATCTAATACCCGTCCATCGCTCAGCGTCACCGTTTTTCCTTGCTGCAACTCACGCCATTGCGGCCCACTTGGAATACCTTCCTCTCTTAACCTCTCCGCCCGCAACGTGCGCTCAACATCCGTTTCCTCAAAGCGATACCCGTAACTGGGCACGCGATGAGACAGAGGACAGCAACTGATCTTCATACTCTGCTCATCCCATACCTGCTGCCGGTTTTCCACCATCACGAAACGCAGTTCATATTCCAGACTGA
>JAGSHA010000250.1 GCA_023954795.1 Oceanospirillaceae bacterium
CTTCGTCGGTATGACCCGTGCGCACATCGCTGATCCGCATCTGATCGCCAAGATCAAAATGGATCAGGTGGATCAGATCCGTCAGTGCGTGGGTGCGAACTACTGTATCGACCGTCAGTATCAGGGACTGGACGTTCTTTGTATTCAGAACGCGGCAACCTCCCGCGAATACATGGGTATACCGCACATCATCGAGAAAACCACCGGTAACGTCCGTAAAGTTGTCGTTGTTGGCGGTGGCCCGGGTGGATTGGAATCCGCACGTGTTGCCGCAGAACGCGGACACAACGTGACGCTGATCGAAAAAGCGGAAGAGCTGGGTGGTCAGATTACGTTGGCGTCCAAAGCACCGCAGCGCGATCAGATCGCGGGTATCACCCGTTGGCTGGTGATGGAGCTTGAGCGTCTGGGCGTTGATATCCGTTTGGGTACCTCTGCCGATGCTGAGCTGGTGCGCGAACTGAAACCGGATGTGTGTGTGATCGCCACCGGTGGTCGTCCATTTATCGATCAGAACCCGGAATGGGGCGCAGAAGAAGGTTTGGTGATCTCCAGCTGGGATATTCTCAGCGGCAAGGTTGAGCCGGGCAAAAACGTACTGATCTACGACACTATCTGTGAATTCTCCGGTATGTCTGCGGCGGATTATCTGGCGTCTAAAGGCTCGCTGGTGGAGTTGGTGACCGACGATATCAAGCCGGGTGTTGGCATCGGCGGAACGACCTTCCCAACGTACTACCGTTCTCTGTATGAGAAAGAGGTGATCATGACCTCTGACTTCCTGCTGGAGAAAGTGTATCGCGAAGGTGACAGTCTGGTGGCTGTGCTTGAGAACGAATACACCGGCCAGCGTGAAGAGCGTGTGGTTGATCAGGTGGTGGTTGAGAACGGCACCCGTCCGAATGAAGAGCTGTATTACGCCCTCAAAGAGGAGTCCCGCAACAAGGGGCAGATCGACAACGACGCGTTGTTCGATATCAAACCGCAGCCGGTGCTTGAAGAATCCGGTGATGGCATGATCCTGTGGCGTCTGGGTGACTGTGTCTCCCAGCGTAACACCCATGCTGCGATGTACGACGCATTGCGTCTGTGCAAAGACCTCTAAATTGGAACGACTGCGCTCGATATAGCAGCGTTAAAAGTGGGTTTGCGGTGCGCATATAAACGCTCCGCTGACCGACTTTGTGCTTTGCTCTATCTTCGCTCGTATCGTTCCAATGAGTAGGAAAATAACAGGGCAGGCTCACTGCCCGTACACCTGTTTTATGAGGGTGAAAAATGGTTCTCGAGTGGTTACCTTCCGTTTTGATCGCTGCCACGCTGTTGCTGGCGGTGGTCGGTGCTGTCCGCCGTATCAGTTTGTGGCGTGCGGGTCAGCCAGATCAGGTTGATCTGATCGCCGGTCTTATGGCGATGCCCAAGCGTTATCTGCATGACCTGCACGATGTGGTTGAACGTGACAAATACATGTCCAAAACTCACGCCGCAACCGGTGGTGGTTTTGTCCTTTCTATCGTGCTGATCCTACTGGTTCATCTGGCGGGTATCGACAGTCAGATTCTGGCGTGGGCGCTGTTGTTTGCGCTGGCTTTGATGTTTGTCGGGGCGATCTTTGTTCTCAAGCGCCGTATGGACCCGCCCAGCCGGATCTCTAAAGGCGCGTGGATGCGTCTGCCAAAAAGCCTGCTGGCATTTTCCTCTGCCTTTATCATCCTGACCCTGCCTGCGGCCGGTATTTTGCCGGAAGGGACGGGTGGCTGGGTGCTGACGTTGATCCTCAGTGCTGTAATCCTGCTGGGACTCGGCGAGATGCTGTTTGGCATGACCTGGGGCGGGCCGATGAAGCATGCGTTTGCGGGTGCCCTGCATCTGGCGTTCCATCGCCGTCAGGAACGTTTTGGCGGCGGCCGTTCCACCGGTCTGAAACCGGTTGATCTGAGCCAGAACGGTCAGACGCTGGATATTTTGGGTGTGTCTAAACCCAAAGACTTTAAATGGAACCAGCTGCTGGGTTTCGATGCCTGCGTGCAATGCGGTAAGTGTGAAGCGGTGTGTCCGGCGTTTGCGGCGGGTCAGCCGTTGAACCCGAAAAAACTGATTCAGGATATGGTCGTGGGTCTGGCCGGTGGTACCGATGCCAAATACGCGGGTTCTCCTTATCCGGGCAAAGAGGTCGGGCAGGCTAAAGGCGGTCCGGATCAGATCATCACGAACGGTCTGGTTGATCCTGAAACCCTCTGGTCCTGCACCACGTGTCGTGCCTGTGTGGAAGAGTGCCCGATGATGATCGAGCACGTGGATGCGATTGTGGATATGCGTCGTTTCCTGACCATGGAAAAGGGTGATACGCCCAACAAAGGCGCAGAAGTGCTGGATAACATCATCGCCACGGATAACCCGAATGGCTATTCACCGGCCAGCCGTGTGAACTGGGCGGCGGATCAGAACTTGCCGTTGATGAGCGAAGTAAAACAAGCCGATGTGCTGTTCTGGGTCTCTGACGGTGCATTTGATATGCGCAGCCAGCGTATCCTGCGTGCGTTCGTTAAGCTGATGAAAGCGGCGAATGTCGATGTGGCTATTTTGGGTGATGAAGAACTGGATAGCGGTGATGTGGCTCGTCGTCTGGGGGATGATGCTGCATTCCAGAGTCTGGCTAAACGTAATCTGGACATTCTGTCCCAATACTCGTTCAAGAAAATCGTGACCACCGATCCACATGCGTACCATTGCCTGCGTAACGAATACGGTGATTTTGGTAGTGACGCGCTGGAAGGGGTGGAAGTGTTGCACCACACCACCTTCCTGAATCAGTTGGTACAGGCCGGTGCGTTGAAGCTGGAAGCCTTTAACGGCGGTACAGTGACCTACCACGACCCGTGTTATCTGGGTCGATACAACGGCGAATACGAAGCACCGCGTGAGTTGCTGCGCTCGTTGGGCATCGAAGTGGCTGAGATGGAGCGCTCCGGTTTCCGTTCACGCTGTTGCGGTGGCGGCGGTGGTGCACCGATCACGGATATTCCAGGTGAACGCCGTATCGCTGATATGCGTATGGAAGATGTGAATAGCACCGGTGCGGAGCTGGTGGCCGTTGGTTGTCAGCAGTGTACGGCGATGCTGGAAGGTGTAGTCGAACCCCGTCCGGAAGTGAAAGACATTGCCGAGATTCTGGTCGATCAGCTGATCGAGGAGGTCCACTGATGAGTGATGTGCTAAGACGAGATCCCCGCGCCGAGTGGATCGCCCGTAACCGATTGCATCCGTTACACGGTACGGTCAGTGTCGGTGATGAGGCTGAAGTCCGTGGTCCATCCGGTCTGCTGCGTAAGAATCCGCATAAGGTTGGATTTATTGGCCCGAACGGCATTAAACGTATTGATCGCCTGAAAGGGAATGGAAACACCGTTGCGATGGGCCGCCGCAGCAGCGGTCCGCAGGAAGTGTTACTGCCGTTACACAGTGTTGAGCAGCCTGATTTCTACATTGTTGTTGTACCGGATATGGTGGGCGGTCGTCTTACCAGCCAGGACAAAGATATCCTTGGTCAGGCACATAAGCTGGCTCGTGGGATTGAAAGCGGCAATGAACAGCAGGGCGCGGTGATTGCTGTCTGCTTTGGTGAAAGCAAAGAGGAAGGGTTCGACACCGCCGGTGTGGATCGCCTGATTCTGCTGGATAGCGAAGAGTATCAGGGGTTCTGTCCTGAACAGCAGCTGGCCGCGTTGGTGCAGACTGAAGCCAGCTATCAGCCAAAACACTGGTTGTTCCCGGACAGTGTGAATGGGGGCGCGGACCTCGGTGCACGTCTGGCGGCGCGATTGGGCGAACGTCCAGCAGTACAGGCGTGGCAGGTGGATCATGCAACCACGGTTAGTCGCGGTGCATCGGGCAGTATTGATATCAGCCGCACGACACCACGTATCCTGATGCTGGTAGAGGAGTGTGCTGATCCCATCGACGAAACCCGTCATGAAGCGCAGCCACTGGCACTGGAATCTGTGCCGCGTGCTATTGCCCAGCTACAAGATCAGGGGCAGGTGGCAGTGGATCCCAACGCGATTCCATTGGCTGAAGCCGAGTTTATTCTGTCGGCGGGCAACGGTATCCATAACTGGGATCAGTTCCACGACACAGCGGCTGCGCTGGGGGCAACCGAAGGGGCCAGCCGAGTGGCGGTGGATGATGGCTTTATGCCACGTTTCCGTCAGGTCGGTGCGACTGGTACCTGGGTAACCGCGCGTGTTTATCTGGCCGTAGGTATCTCCGGTGCGATCCAGCACATGCAGGGGATTGGTCAGTGCGACAAAGTGATCGCCATCAATACCGATGCCGGGTGTGACATGGTGAAACGTGCCGCACTGAGCGCCATTGGTGACAGCGAAGAGATTCTGGCTGAGCTGCTGAAACTGGCGCAGGAACATCGTGCAAAACAAAGTGAAGAGGGGGATCAGCATGCAGCCTGAAGGTAAAAGCCAAGTGCAGGAGCATTCGTTGGATCGTTCATTGGATATAGTGTCTCTGATCTCCATTGGTCAGCACCCGCAGTCAGGTCGCGTACGCCGCGCCGAACAAGATGGTCGCGCGGTTGAACTGGGTATGAATCTGGCAGAGAAACATACGGTACTGCATGCGGGTGATCCGTTACAGCAGGCCCTGCGTTCTTATGCGGGTATGGGGTTGTCGGAAGTTCAGGTGCTGGATCTTGGTCCCCGTGCCGATGCGGTTCCCGCACTGGTTGAATACTTGCAGGATCATCGCCCGGACATTGTACTGACTGGCGTGCGTGCTGAAGGTGGCGAGTCATCAGGTATGGTGCCATATCTGTTGGCTGAGAAACTCAACTGGCCGGTGGTGGCACGTGTAGCTGATATTGTGTCGGTTGAAAACGGTGTGGCTGAGCTGCTCTTGGCTCTGCCACGCGGTCAACGTCGAGCCTTAAAAGTCCCGCTGCCTTTTGTAGCGACCATTGACAATGCTGCGCAGGAAGCGCGCCAGTCTGCGTATGGTCCGGGGCGGCGTGCGCAGGTTGAATCGCTTGATGCTGTGGTTGAGGATGATCAGGTACGTAGCGATTGGGTGGAAGCAAAAGCGAAACCGCGACCTAAACGTCTGAAAGTGGTGAAAGCAAAAACAGCGGCTGAACGATTCAAAGCTGCTACTGCGAAGCCTCAAGGTGAATCCGGTAAGGTGCTTAAAGATATGCCTGCCGCTGAACAGGCGAGAGAGATCTTTGATCTTCTTTTGGAAGAA
>JAGSHA010000255.1 GCA_023954795.1 Oceanospirillaceae bacterium
CAGCTCTGCCAATTGCTCTTCGTAGCGTTGAACAGATTCCAGACTGCCCTGACCGTCGACTGTTTTTGCTGCTGCAACCAGATATGCCTGTGACATGCTAAATACCCGACAAAAAGTGGACGCCCAGTGTATCAGGGTTATTACTTAGGGGTAATAGCCGGAATAAAAATAAGTGAACAGGTGGTTTCTATTTGATCGATTTGTTGGGGTGCACATATTCGGCGCGTGAGACGGCGCGTGCACTTTTCGAAGGCAAGTCTGCCTTCAGTGGCATTGTAGTTGGCTGCTGCTTGAGGAAAGGTTAGATGATAAAAAATATTTATTATTTAAAGAGTTACTGGTCATTGTGTGGCTTCGTGGGTGAGTGTTGCGAATAAAAGCTGATTTGGCACGTAACTTGTTAAGCCTCTGTAGGTTTATGGATGACGGGCAGGGGTCATTATGTTTTTTGCCAGTAACTTCGGGAAGTACCGTGCAATCGTAATCTCGGTTGCCATGTTTATTATTCTGGATTTGGGTGTATTGGGGCTTAACTTTTATATATCCAGCCAGATTGCCAGCGATGCGGTGAACGTGAACCTGGCGGGTCGCCAGCGCATGTTGTCGCAGAAATCGGTTAAAGCACTGTTGGATTACCAGAACGACTTAGCGCAGGGTGCATCCGGTGCTGAGGCTTATGAAGAGATGATCTCTTCAGTCGCGCTGTTTGACCGTACGTTACACGCGTTCCACTCCGGTGGATATACGTCGGATGCGACGGGACAAGAGATCTTTCTGGCGGCGGTAGGAACGCCGCTATCTATCGCAGTGGTTGAGGAGAGTCTGGCGATTTGGAAACCCATCAGGCGGGACTTTGCACGGCTCGAAAGGGAGGGTAACGATGGCAGGCAGCTACTCTCTCATCTGGTGGTTATCGCCAAGCTGCACAACCTGAATCTGCTTAAGTTGATGAATGACCTGACCAACGATCTGGAATCGGTGGCGAAGCAAAAGTCGGATACTTTGCGCTGGATTCAGGCGTCGGCGATTACGCTGGCAATCCTCAACTTTTTCCTGATTTTATTCCACTTCATCGGTCAGCTGCGCAGCAGTGATGCAGTGGCAGAGTTTGCCCGCAAAGAGACCCGGGAAATCCTGCTGACGGTGCGTGAAGGGCTGCTATTGCTGGATGCGAACTTGGTCATCGGCAGCCAGTATTCTGAGTCGGTAAAAGCAATCTTTGGTGATCGTGAATTTGCCGGAATGTCGTTCCGAAGCTTACTACACAATCTGGTGGTGGGGCAGAACATGACCACCACCGAGGAATACATCAAGTTGCTGCTCAATGAACAGGTAAAGGAAAACCTGATCGGATCATTGAATCCCTTATCTGATGTTGAAGTGAGCTTGCCTCACTCCAATGGCGGCTATGTGGTTAAGCACCTCTCTTTTCGTTTTAACCGCACCATTGAGGACGGAAAAATCAGCCATATTTTGGTAACCGTGCTGGATATTACGGAGATGGTTGCTTTGCGTCAGTTGCTGGAGGAGGTCAGAAATCAGCAAGGCTTGCACACCGATGCGTTGAAAAAGCTGGCACACCTGGATAGCACCACACTACATGCATTCCTCTCACGGACGGAGAAGGATCTGCATGCGATCAACGATACACTGAAAGATGAGGCGGCAGAGCCACAGGGGTATAACGCCAAATTGCAGAACTGTTTTCGCATTATGCATCGGATTAAAGGTGATGCCGGCGCATTAGACCTGTTGCAGGCGGCTACGGCGGCGCATCGCTTCGAAAATCAGCTGCAAATCCTGCAAAAAACGGAGGGTTTGCAAGGCAGCGATTTCCTGCCGTTGACGTTGTCTCTCAATGATTTCCTGCAGTTGATAGCTGAACTACGTGATATCTCTGATCTGTTGCAAAACCTGCAACCTGTTAAGACTGCCACTGAGGGCGGAGCGGCCACAACAGAGCAGATTCCGCTGCCATTAGATGAACAGCCGATCACACGACTGGCCGAGCGCATCGCACAAAAGAACGATAAAGTCATCAGGGTAGCGTTTGATGCTGAAGAGGCGGCAGGGCTTTCTGCTGAGCAGCGTATTCTGGTGCAGGCGAGTGTGATTCAGCTGGTGCGCAATGCGGTGGTGCACGGTGTTGAGTCAGCGGATGAGCGTTTGTTGGCGGGGAAATCGCCGACCGGTTTGATTGAAGTCAGAGTGAATTCTGAGGCTGAAGGTTTAAGGGTTAGCGTCAGGGATGATGGGCAGGGCCTGAGTCTGCAAAGTCTGCGTGAGCAAGCGGAAGCAAAAGGTTTATATAGCCGTGAGGTACTGGAAGGGTTCTCCCGTACTCGTGTGATGGGACTGATCTTTGAGCCGGGCTTTTCCACCGCCGCAGAAGTGGATGAGCATGCGGGACGGGGTATCGGAATGGATCTGGTCCGTGCCAATGTCAACAAAATGAAGGGGCGTATCCGTATCTCCAACCAACCTAAACGTTACTGCGAAATTTCTTTCCTGATACCCGCATCACAGCTGGAAGAAAGCCTCGTGGCGGAGGCGGTATGAAGCGATTGATGATAGTCGATGATTCGATGGTGATCCGCCGCCGCATTTCGCGCACGCATGGGCTGGACGGCTATGAAGTGGTGGGCACCGCGGAGGACGGCGTTAATGCAATTGAAGTCGCCCGAGAGACACAGCCAGATATGATCACGATCGACCTGACGATGCCCAATATGGATGGACCTGAAGCGATTCCGGTATTGGCGTCCCTGTGCCCTCAGGCACGCATACTGGTGGTGTCTGCGTTATCTGATAAAGCCACGGCGATTGGTGCCCTGGCGAGCGGAGCCCATGGTTTCTTGTGTAAACCTTTCACAGATCAGGAGCTACGAGATGCTCTGCTTGAACTGGCACAGGACGGATGAGCAGGCATGGACGGTAGGGTAGGTGAAACATCATGAGTAACAATTTAGAGCAGGGCGCGATTGAAGTATTTATCAACAGTCTGGCGCATTTCTATCAGCAGCTGGGGCTGGATGAAGTTGAGATTGGGGTGCCCTATCTGCTTGATTCCAATCGACCTATTGTCGAGGACTATACCGGCATTATTGGCATATCCGGGCGGCGCAAAGGTTGTGTGTACTACACCTGTCCACAGGCACTGCTCAGCTATATA
This sequence comes from Oceanospirillaceae bacterium, assembly GCA_023954795.1. Lineage (GTDB taxonomy): Bacteria > Pseudomonadota > Gammaproteobacteria > Pseudomonadales > Balneatricaceae > Pontibacterium. The sequence goes on from JAGSHA010000255.1 coordinate 3,173, forward strand.
TTGCTGGCCATGGGGGAAAAGGACGTCACTGCTGACCATCTTTGTGATCTGGTCGGAGAGATTGCTAATACCATTGCGGGAAACGCGCGTCAGGCCTTTGGGGCGGAATTTATGATTTCGGTGCCTGTGGTCATTAAAGGTGACCCTGACAAAGTCAGTCTACCGAAAAATACCCGTTGTATCGTGATTCCCACCAAGTGGAAGTTTTATCAATCAACCATTGTTGTCGCGCTGGAGTAAGAATGCCTGAAAAGTGCACCCTGATGCAGGTTTCGGTTCGTGTTCAATGCCCTTGGCTGCTAGGCTTAAAGGAGTCACTACACTCTCTTTACCTAAGGGGGAGCCGGCGAATAGGTCTTGTGCGTATATAGAGGGCTTATCCGCAGATTCCCCAAGGGGGATATCATGACGGAATGTCACCATATGTTGCAGGCGATTGCGCGTACTGCACGTGAAACTGCCCGCCTCACAGGGCGGGGACGGTTTGCTGAAAACGTAATGACCGCTATTCGTTCAGTTCAGAGATCGCGTTTCGTACCTGATGGGCTGGTGGTTGAGGCTTATGAAAATATCGCACTGCCGATTGGCTATGAGCAGACCATCTCTCAGCCCTATATCGTTGCTTTGATGACCGATCTGCTCAGGCCGGAAAAGGACCATATCTGTTTAGAAGTGGGGACCGGATCGGGGTATCAGGCGGCGGTGTTGTCTCTTCTAACCTCAAAAGTTTATACCATCGAAATTATCGCACCCCTTTTTCGTCAGGCATCCTCGCAGTTGCGGGAGATGCATTACGATAATGTTTATCCGTTGTTGGGGAATGGCTATCTGGGGTATCCGGAGGCTGCGCCCTATGATCGTATTATTGTGACGGCTGCTGCAGAGAAAATTCCGCCTGTATTGCTGGAGCAACTAAAAAACGGGGGAAGAATGATGATACCGGTTGGGCCAGAAAATGGTGCGCAGGTGCTGTATCAGGTTGATAAGGATACCGTGGGTGAGGTTGCGATGCAGCCTGTGCTTGATGTGCGCTTTGTTCCCTTAATTGAAGGTACGACGACATCGTTGTAAATCAAGACTGGCGGGGCGGCTCCAGAGTCGTATAGCGACAATGATCGTGGAAGCGAAGGGAATTATTTTGGCAGATCGTCTGCCAACTGCTCTAAAGCTAACATCAGCGCATGCTGTGCTGCGGGCGACAGGTGACCGAAGGCATCAATCAGTCGGCGTTGATTCCGATTCAAGTTGTTTGCCTGAAAGTTACTCGGAGTATGTCCATTGACGTAGTAGTCGATGGAGATGTCATACAGTTTGCACACGCGCGCGACATCGTTCAGGGTGGCCGGTTCGGTCCCCTGGTTACTCTCCCAGCCCTTAATCGTAGATACTGCCTTGGCAAGACGTTTTGCCGCCTCTACCTGGGTCAGATTGACGCGCATCCGTGCCTGCTTTAGTCGTTCTGCACGCGTAGTCACGGAGGCGATTCTCGCTCAGCGTTGATGGGTTGTCAGCAAAGGTACATGGAGGACATCCCTTGGTCGGCTAGTGGCATGTCCTGCTTAGACCTTCAGTTACATATAAAAGTAGCAGCAGTATAGTTTGCCCGCTCCCGTATTTCCTGTGGATGAGGGATTGGGAGCTGGAATAGGAGTAGCACAGGGAGTCCAATGGCAAAGGATTGCACTATCTCTGCAGCTTGAGCTTGATGAGGTAGGGAATACGCCGAGCGAGCGTTACTTCGCACCGCGGTTGGTTAGGACCGCAGGTATCGTTAATAGCAAAATCTTCACATCCAGCCAGAACGACAAGTTGCGGATATACTGAATATCCAGCCTGATCCATTCGTCAAAACCGATATTATCGCGGTCTGCAATCTGCCAGAGGCAGGTAATCCCCGGTTTTACTTCCCGACGCATGACATGCCACTGCCCCATCTGTTTGTCTTCGGTCACCGGCAGGGGACGTGGACCCACCAAACTCATATCGCCGCGTAAGACGTTATACAGTTGTGGCAGCTCGTCGATACTCCACTTACGAATAAA
>JAGSHA010000247.1 GCA_023954795.1 Oceanospirillaceae bacterium
ATTGTCGCCCGTCTCGGCGGTGATGAGTTCCTGATTATCTGCCCGGATACGGGATTGGAGGATGGGCTGGTGGTCGCGGAGAGTGTTCGCGCAAAGGTTAACGCTATGCGTGTGTCTGCGGGTGAAGGGGAATGGCACGGCAGTATCAGCGTCGGGGTTTCTGCACGAACGCAGGCGATGGAAGGTCCGGAAATGCTGATTAAGTCAGCAGATCTAGGGGTGTATCAGGCGAAGGAAGATGGGCGTAACTGCGTACGGACCCGGGACAATCAAAATACGTAAGCGATAGCAGGCAGGCGGAAAAAGCAAAACAATTGGATGGGTGGAACCTGCAGCAGAACTCTGTGAGTGTCTGCTGCAGCGAAGGTCACTTGGCTTAGGCAGCCAGTGCTTCTACACGGCGTGCATGTGCAGCCCCTACGCGACAACCGTAGACACCCACTTCACCCTTCCAGCGCATCCAGGTCACAAATTCACCGGCCGCTTCAATTACTTTCACCAGTGCAGATTTCTCATCCGCTTGAGCCTGATCAAAAGCACCCATTGCCTGCAGTTCAGCGGCAATACGGCGGTCGTCATTTGCGATGCCTGTGTAGACAGTGTTTTTCATAGATCAGCTCCTGATACATACTATTTTCTAAGACCTAAGTATTATATGGATCTGTTGTGCGACGCACAAACAATTTGTTCAATAATTCATCAAAAAAACTGATCACGGACAAAAAACTGATCTGATGTGTGTGACTTGAAGGCGCTGATATTCAATAAGTCGTGACGCCAACACTCACGCCCGTACTCCAATGCATCGCCCTCAAGGTTACGGGCGACAGCGGCACTTACTGAGTATCCGCGTCCATCTGAATATTGGAGTGGCCGGTTTCCCACACCTGTATCGCCTGTTTGCGCTCGTAGCCCCAGCGGTAATTGCCACTATCGCCGGTCCCTTTGATGACCCGATGGCAGGGGATCAGAAAGCCAATGTTATTTTTTGCCACTGCGGTACCTACCGCACGCTGTGCGCTGGGCATGCCTATCTGTTGTGCTAACTGCCCATATGAGACCCGCTCTCCAGGCACGAGCTTCATTAACGCTTCCCAGACTTTGATCTGAAAGTTGGTGCCACGTAACACCAGATGCAGTTTTCCCGGTTGTGGTGTGGTGGGAAAGATCTGGTGGGCATATTGAACCGCTTTGCCGTTCTCTTCGCTGATCTCTGCTGCTGGCCATTGGCTTTGCAGTTCGCGTAAGCGCGTCGCTTCGTCATCGGAACAAAACGCCAGGTAACAAATGCCACGCTCGGTCCAGCCGATGAGTGCATGACCAAATGGCGTCATCGCAAACCCATAACCGATGCGCATACCCTTGGCGCCATTTTTGATCTCACCGGGTGTCATCGCTTCACAAGAGATCATCAAGTCATGCAAACGTCCAGGGCTGGAGAGACCACTATCCAGTGTGACGCTGAGCAGGTCATCGGAACGTTGTAAGGCTTGCCGGGCGTATTCCTTTGTCAGGTATTGCAGAAAACGCTTGGGTGAAATGCCTGCCCAGGTACTAAAGACCCGTTGCAGATGGGATTCGCTGCTATCGACCGCTGCGGCAATTTCGGCCAGCGTTGGCTGCTGGCGGGCCTGGCTGTGGATAAACTCAATGGCCCGTGCCACGGTGCGGTAGTGTTGCTCTGAGTTCATGAGGCGTCCTGACAGATCGGTTTCCGGGGATGATGTTACTACGTTCTAAGTGTGCGACAGCCCGAAACCGATCTCCACCCGATTCTTGCACTGGACCTTCTCAAGTCACATTTATGGTACGCACTGATAAGAAGTCACCGATTTGGTGTTGATAAGGTGCTCTCTCAGACTGAGCAAAGTGATTGGTCAGTCTGAGAGAGATGAGCTGTTACCCGAGTAGTAACTCTGGAAGGAAAAGTGAAACTTCAGGAATGTAAGTGGTGATTACCAATGTTGGCAGCCATGCGAATGTGATGAAAATAAGGGTTGGCTTTAACATTTCGCTCACCTTGGCACCTGTCACTCGCGCTCCGAGATAGAGCAGTGGTGCTGTCGGAGGTGTGATATTTCCCATGCCTAAGTTCACGCCTAATACAGCAGCGAACTGAATTGGGTCCATCCCCAGCTTTTGGGCTATTGGGAATAGCAGCGGTGATGCGAGTAGAACACCACTCACGTCGTCCATCAGCATACCGATCAGGATCATGACAAAATTGATCATCACCAGGATGACAATTGGATTATCGGATACGGAGAAGATCAATTCTTCGGCTAATCCGGGAATGTCTTCAAAGATCAGAAGTCGGCTCACGATCATAACCATGAAGAACATGACCATGACCACACCGGTCGTTGTGGCCGTTTGTATCAAGGCCTCAGAGAAGTTTTTAACATTCAGCCCTTTATACACAAAGAAACCCAGAGGAATTGCATAGATTACAGCAATTCCTGCAGCCTCAGTCGGAGTCATAATACCGCCATAGATACCTCCCAAAATAATGACGGGCATTAATAGGGCAGGCAATGCGAGGCGCGACTGTTTAGCAACCTCACCTGCGAAGTTGTTGGTTGGTGGTAACGTCTTAATGTTCTTATGTTTGCGTAGCAAAACGGCGTTTACGATACAAAGTAACACCATCAAAATCAGGCCGGGTACTATCGTGGCCAAGAAGCACTTGAGTACGGACTGACGAGTTACCCATGCATAGATGATTTGGATGGAGCTTGGGGGGATCAGTAATCCCAGAGGAGCAGCACTGGTTAACAATGCGGCGGACAGACCTCTAGGGTAGTTCGCTTTTTCAAGCTGCGGCATCATGATGCTGCCAATGCATGTCAGCGTTGCCGTTGCACTCCCTGAAATAGCACCAAAAATGCCGCTTGCGCAGACGCCTGCGTAGGACAAACCGCCTTTGATACGACCCACAAATACCTCTGCCAGGTCGATTAAGGGTTTGGCAATTTTGCCTTTCTCCATAATCCCACCGGCCATGATGAACAGCGGTATAGCAAGCAATACCAGAACGTTCATACGCCAGTGGCCGGAGGGCATGAAACCGGCTACATCATGATCACCAGTGACACCGATGTAGATTAGGGCTGCGCCGAATGCGAATGGAACGGGCATCCCCATAACGAGGGCTATACATAAGATAGCGAGTGTAATAAGAATCAACATAGTGATACCTGAATCCTTAATTCGAGTTAGGGGGTATTTCTTCGTTAACCCATTCTTCGGAAGGACCGGATCTCAAACCGCTGTATAGGTGTAACAAGGTGTAGAGCGCCATGAACATTAAGCCGATAAAAATACTGAGTCGTGGAACGATGAACGGGATCTGGAGGGCCGAAGTCCTCTGCCACTCGGGATAGGCAACCAGCTCTTCTTGAATCATCAGAAAGGCCCAGTAGCACAGAATGGAGCAGATGATGAATTCAAGAGTAAGCGTCACGTTAATCAGGACCCATTTAGCTCGGGCTGTTTTTAATACGGTCAGCAGGAAATCAGCCTTAATGTGACTGTTTTCATAGCTGCCGACAGCTCCTCCGATAAAGTACATCCAGAACGCGATGACCAAAATCCACTCTTCATAGGCGAAAAGGTCAGCTTCGAAGATGTAACGCATGACCACGACCAGACAGAACGTCAGGGCCATGATTAAGCTGCTTATGATCAGGATCAGACGTTTGATCCCTAACATGAATTGGACGAATCGGTCTAAATGACTGGGAAGATTTAAATGCATAGCTGAAAACCGCTGTGATCTAGGGAAGGAGGAAATGGCCCTTCAATGAAGGGCCATAACAGACTAAGCAGTTGGATCAGTTTTGGGACAGTTCAGCGCGAACCTTAGCCATCAGATCCTTACCGATACGTTCTTCCATCAGAGGCCAGGTAGTATCACGCACTTTTTCCGCGATATTGTTCAGGTCTCCTTCGGCAACCGGTAAGACTTCAACGCCAAATTTTTCCAGTTCAGCCAAGTACTTGGCGTCATTCTGGCGACTCCAATTCACAAACTTAGCTGCTTCTTCCGCAAATACTTTCTTAATCAGGTCTCGTTGTTCCTGATTCAGTTTTTTGTTCCAGCTTTTTTCACTCGCGTAGTAGGAAGTACTTTCTACAAACGCGTTATAGGGTACGTAGTACTTAATTGCTTCTTTAAAGGTTGCGTACGTTGCTTCTGGAGTCGCGCCAATCATGCCATCAACGACTCGTTGCTGAATGGCGGCAAAAGCATCACCCCAATCGATGGTCGTGGTGTTGTAGCCCATAGTCTGGGTGGCGGATTGTGCAGCGGGAGAACTCCATACACGAATATTCATGCCTTTCTTTTCAGTGGTGTTGATGTTTTCCGGTTTCTTGGACGCCATTACACCGATAAAGCCTTCACCGGTGATCCCCAGAAGCTTTAGTCCCATGCGGTCTAAGCGGTGTTCCATGGTGTCGTAATAAACTGAGCCAGGTTTATAGGCTTTGGCCATCTGGTCATAAGAGGTAAACAGATAGGGTAATGAAGACAGCTCCAGCACCGGATCTTTGTGGCTGTAAACATAAGCATGGACGATATCGATACTGCCACGAATGGCGTCACCTAATAGCTGTTCGCCCGAACCAAGCTGGCTGGCAGGGAACACTTTCACCTTCAGTCCCACATCGGCTTGTTCTAAGCGATCCTTGATTTTGTCCAAGACCTGAGACGCGTATTGATCGGGTGCATGTGTTCCTGCAATACGGATTGTCGTGTCTGCGTATGCTGGGACAGAGGCAGCTAGAGATGTGGCCGTTACACCAGCTGCGAGGCTGATCGCTTTGATGAGCTTTTTCATTTTGTACACCTTTTATCATGTTTATATGTAGGTGCTGAAAAGATCGTCGTATCGGGGGACATCCGAAGACAGTAACAACGACCAGTTCAAACATATTTAAGATACCGTGGTGAGAGAGGTGGAAAGTGCTCTATAACGGCAGGAAACAGCAGAAAAGGTTTTATATTTGCCTGAAAAGCTACAAAAATATCATCGGCGATGTGGCGGTCTTATAAAGAGCTTTTAATCCGATGCTGGCCCTTGTTTTTATGTTTTGAGACAACCAGAAGGAGGCTGCTGGCAATGAGTATTAAGGTGCCGATTAATTGGTTGAATGAGAGCGGTTCGTGGAAAATTAACCAGCCAAATAAGGCAACAAATACGGGTTCGATATAAAGCAGCCTATTAACCACAGATGTCTCTAAACGTTGAATAGTGCTAACGGTAAAAAATATAGCTAGGCAACCGGGA
>JAGSHA010000001.1 GCA_023954795.1 Oceanospirillaceae bacterium
AATGATCGCCAATATGTCAGCTGTAACAAAGCATTTGAAGCGTTTACGGATTCCTCTGAAGTTGAGCTGCGGGACAAAAATGATCTGCAGTTATTTGCACCACACGTCGCTGAATTGGTGCGGGAGAAGGATCTGGAAATTATGTCTACCGGTGAAGCCCAATCCTACGAATGCACATCCTATTACCCGGATGGTCGTGAGGTGGTACTGGATGTGTATAAGGCGCCTTTCTATGGCCTTGACGGTACGTTGTATGGGGTGATGGGAATCAGCCGTGACATCACGGACAAACGCGCAGCGGATGAGTTGATATGGAAGCAGGCCAATTTTGATGCGCTGACGGGGTTGCCCAACCGCAATATGATGCGTGATCGTATGTCTCAGGAGATGAAAAAGGTCGCGCGTGCCAGTCAACGTATGGCTTTGATGTTTCTTGATCTGGATCGTTTTAAAGAGGTGAACGATACCCTGGGTCATGATATGGGTGATATTCTGCTGGTCGAGGCTGCGAAACGTATTCAGGATGCCGTTCGCAGTTCCGATACAGTAGCGCGTCAGGGCGGTGATGAATTTACGGTGGTATTGGGGGAGCTGGAGGAGATCGATTGTGTTGAGCGGGTGGCGTTAAATATTATCTCTGCATTGGCCGAGCCTTTTGACTTGGCAGGTGACACCGCTTACATCACAGCCAGTATTGGCGTGACATTCTTCCCGGATGACTCCACCAGTATCGATCAACTTCTGAAAAACGCCGATCAAGCGATGTATGCGGCAAAGAATAGTGGGCGTAACCGATACTCCTATTTCACGCCATCGATGCATCAGGCCGCGTTGAATCGCGTACAGTTGGGGAAAGACCTCCGGATAGCATTGCAGGAAGAGCAATTTAGTGTCAGTTATCAGCCGATAGTGGAGTTGGCGACAGGCGTTATTAATAAAGCTGAAGCGTTAATTCGTTGGCAGCATCCTCAAAGAGGGTTTGTTTCACCGGTTGAATTTATCTCCGTTGCGGAAGAAACCGGGCGCATTATTGAGATTGGAGATTGGGTGTTCCGTCAGGCTGCTCGTCAGGTTAATCAATGGCGAGAGACGCTGGATAAAGACTTTCAAGTGTCAGTGAATACCTCGCCTGTGCAGTTTCTTGAAGAGACGTGTCAACCGGAAATATGGGTGGATGCGCTGAAGCGTCTGGGGTTGCCGGGGTCAGCGCTGACAGTCGAGATAACGGAAGGACTGTTGATGGATACAGGGCCGGAAGTAAGCCGAAAATTGCTGATGTTCAGAGATGCCGATGTTCAGGTTGCGCTGGATGACTTTGGAACGGGTTACTCATCATTGGCGTATTTGCGTCGCTTTGATATTGATTATCTCAAGATCGATAAGGCCTTTGTCAGCAACCTGACCGCAGAATCGGACGATATGGCTCTCTGCGAAGCGATCATAGTGATGGCCCATAAACTGGGTATCAAAGTGATTGCAGAGGGCATTGAAACCGAAGAGCAGCGAGCTCTACTGACCAGTGTCGGATGTGACTATGGTCAGGGATACCTATTTGCGCGTCCTATGACTGCAGAACTGTTTACCGATTTTTATCAGCAGCGGACTTTTCAGAACATGTAGTGGTTCAGTTGGCGGCGCCGATTCTGCTGCGCCAGATAAGTCTGCGAGCCAGCATGGCAGCGGCAATCGTTAATGCGATAACCAGTGCAATCCAAAAGCCTTCGGCCCCCATGGCAGGGACGAGTAGGTCTGTTCTTGCCAACATAAATCCAAGTGGTAGGCCGATGACCCAATACGCGATAAAGACAATCAGTAATGGGATGTTGGTATCTTTGTAACCCCGCAACGCGCCGGCGCAGGAGACTTGAATAGCATCGGAGAATTGAAATACGGCTGCTATTCCGATCAGTCTGACGGCGATCTCAATAATTTCCTCGCTGTCGGTATAGAGTGAAACAATCTGTGGTGCGAACAGGACCATAGTTGTTGCGCTTACAACGGCGAAGCCGATAGTTATCATCACGCCCGTCGCAGCGCTGACACGTGCACCCTCCTGTTTGTTGGCTCCTAGGCGGTGTCCCACGCGGATGGTCAGGGCCATGGAAATGCTGAGGGGGATCATAAAAATCATCCCAGTGAAGCTCAATGTAACCTGATGAGCGCCCACAATGACTTCGCCTAAATCGGCGAGTAGTAAGGCGATAATCGCAAACATACTGACCTCAATGAGCAGTGCCATACCGATAGGCAATCCTAGGCGCAGAAAGTGCCCCAGCGTTTGAATAGGCGGTAACAAGGAGCTTTGAAACAGGCGGCATTCAATAAATGTCGTACTGCGCCGCAGATACAATATGCCCGCACCTAAGGTGAGCCACATCACAATGGCCGTTGCCCAGCCGCAGCCTACGCCTCCCAGCTCGGGTAATCCGAGCTTGCCGTAGATCAGTACATAGTTCAGTGGAATATTGGCCAACAAACCCAGAATCGCAATTTTCATGATAGGCCGTGTTTTACCAAAGCCCTCTGAAAAACTACGTATGACCTGATACATGAGGATTGCCGGAAATCCCCAGGATATCGCTTTCAAATAACTATCTGTTTTAACCGCCAACTCTGGATCGACGGCCATCCACTGTAGAAGTGGGAGTGTATTGTGCAGAATTAACACCGAAAGCACACCGAGGACCAGTGCAATGAGTCCGCCTTGGCCGAGCACCTCGCGGGTACGGGTTAACTGATTGCCACCGACAAGGTGAGCAACTAGAGGGGTGGTGGCCATGAGTACGCCGGAGGAAGCCAGGAATATAGGCAGCCAAATACTCGAACCAATCGCTATGGCTGCAAGGTCCTGTGGGCCATAACGCCCGGACATCAGAGTGTCTACGAACCCCATGCCAGTTTGGGATACCTGAGCGACAATAATCGGCCAGCCAATCACAAGTAACTGGCGGACCTCAGTCCACCGATTGCAGTACTGTTTCATATCAGACGAAATCGTTGAAAAGGTGTTTGGCTTGAGGTCGAGCGGGAACGCCGTGTATCTGTAAGCAGCGCATTGCTGTACTAGAACGGATCAGGCTATGGATGCAGTAACCGATAACATTTTGATGTTCTGTCAGCGTTGCAGAGCAATAAACCGTGGGTAAGCGTTCAACGCGGACGGTCGCCCGGCTCGCCTCCCATAATCGGATAGGTTGCATAAATTCCTTATTTGCACGCCTGACAGCAGTCTGCGTTTAAATCTAATAGTCGATGGCGATCATGAGGCATGTTCTCATGTCATTTGCCCCGAAGCATAGAGCCAGTTGTATTCGAGTGCAATGCCTCTATATCCCCCGTGGCTTATTGCGCAGAAGTTGCATGAGATAGTTGGCTGGGATCGACCTCAGATTGGGGGAGTAACTTGATTAAATTACGTGCAGAGGCTTCAACCACGGTCGTGAAGTTGATGACTTTTTCACTGCTGGTTTCTTCGGCAACGATAAGTTCTTCAACGCCTTCCCAGGCTATGGATCCGGTCGATGTATCCCAGATCTGAATGAACATGCGAATATCCGCATGCTTAGTCTGGAATAGACGATAACCGAGCAGACTGAAACGACCTCTGCTGCCTTGATTGAAGCTCGCAAGGTTCAGCTGAATCACATAACGGGCGTTTACCGCATCACCAATCTCTCCGAGTATTTGTTGACTAAAAATCCCCGTACTTTGGTAATCCTCAAACATTTGTTTGTAATCACGGGCAAGACCTGCGTTGTTGATGGCGCCTAATGCATGAGGCAGTGACACCTGACGGATATCAGGACGTTCCTGCTGCAATACGCGGCCAACGATAAAAGCCAGCGCCTGCTTATCTTCTTCTCGCCCTGATACGGTGGAAGGGCTCATAAAAGCCAATCCGTTTTGTTTCAGGTCTTTGGGGGAAAGGTTGATTGCAAGATGTTGTGCAGTCGAATGATTTTGATGAACTGAACAAGCGGAAATGAACCCGAACATCAGCGAAACGGCTATAACTCGTAGGATCCGGCAGTCCGGTCTTAGGAGCGGGGGCGTTCTTCTACTTCGTATGTCCATCGATTTGCTCCCATCGAATAGAGAAGCCTGTCTGCAGTTATTCAGAAGCAGGGCATATTAAAAAGTGTAGATCGTTTCTGAGAATTTGATCAATTTGCGATCAAAGTTGTGCCTATGGGCACTATATTGAAGGTACTAAAGTGATTCAGGATGCTTCGTGTATGCAGCGACGAACGAGTGTCTGGCGGTTTGTAGGAAGAGCGACGGCACTGCTGTTGTGTCTATTAGCCGTGACAATACTGCTGGGTTATAGCGCATTAAGTATGCTCATCGACCGTCCCGCAGTGAATAATCCAGTGGTGGGTGTACCGCCGGGTATGGATACAGCAATTAGTATTCCTCCCTATCGTGGGCCGCACCCACGTATCGCATCGCGCCCGCTTGATACCTACTCATATCCTATTCCGGTGGGCGACGTTGGCCCGCATGAAATGCTATATGCCGGGCCCGCCCAGTACCCTTTCTATTGCCGAACAGAAGACTCAGAACTCGGGCAGCCTCTGGTCGATAATCAACACCACATAGGGATTCCGGTCTTCAAAGAGGTAAATGGGAAAAAAACTGCTCAAATTATTGGCTATAGCAAAGACTGTTTGCTTCCCACACGTGTCGGTTATTTTTACAACAAACGAGGCACCGATCAGTTCTTTCCGCTTGAAGATGCCGGTGAGGATATCGCTGAGATTGTTGTGAATGGCGTATCCACCGAATTCATTGTGCGTGTGGAGACAGGCACGATTAACCGATTTATCTACATGCTGGCGGCGATAGGCAGCCGTGAACGTGCCGAATCTAGTATGCCCGGGCAGGTGGACACGGATCTGTGGAATCAGCGGCTGGTCTATCAGTTCCGTGGTGGCGTCGGCATTGGCAAAGTTCAGGGGCGTCTTTCTCAGAGAGGGTTGCTTAAGCGGAGGATAGAGCAGTTACGTTTAGGCTATGCGATAGCATACTCAACGGCCAATCAAACAACCAATCACTACAATATTTGGCTGGCGGAAGAAACGGCTATGCGGGTCAAACAGCAGTTCATAGCACGTTATGGGGAGCCAAAATATACCGTTGGCATAGGCGGTTCAGGTGGTGCTATCCAGCAATATCTGTTGGCGCAAAATTTGCCGGGCTTGCTTGATGCAGCCATTCCACTTTATGCCTATCCAGATATGATCACACAAACGCACTATGTGTTTGATTGCGAGTTGCTGGAATACTACTTTGATGTGCTGGCCAGTCATAACCCGCGCTGGCGAGATTGGTCTCAACGCAGCCTCATTGAAGGTCTGAATGCCAGTGATACTACATTCAGTATGCGATCGCTGCTATATGACATAGCGCTGCTGGTACGCCAGAGGTCTCCACATCTTAATTCTGGCAGCAATGAGTGTGTAAGAGCTTGGCGAGGCTTAACACCGCTGGTGAACAATCCAAAATACCTGTTTCATACCGGCCGATACAGTCGGAGTGTTCTTGAGCAGGGGCATTGGAGTTATTGGGATGATATGAAGCATATGTTGGGGACGGATGCCCAGGGATACGCACGTCAGACGTGGGATAACGTTGGCGTTCAGTATGGACTGAGTGCGCTACGGGATGAGCGTCTGACGCCTGAAGAATTTCTACATCTCAATGCTAATATCGGGAGTTGGAAGCCCGCTGGCAAGATGGCACCGGAGCGGTACTGGAAATTAGGCGGCATCGGTGGAATGGCTGGACTACTGAATTTCTCCCCGTGGGGGCAGCACAATATGTATCTGAGCCCCGATAAGGGTAATACGCCGGCTAAGCGGGGGGAGGGGGATCTGCAAGCGATTGAAGCAGCATACAGGTCGGGCCAGGTTTTCCTTGGGCACGCAAATATTCCCATTATCGACCTGCGTCATTATTTGGATGATGCATTGGATATGCATCACAGCTTTGCCTCGTTTTCTGCGCGACAGAGGCTCATTGACGGGCAGGGGAGTGCTGATAATCAACTGATCTGGATGACGCGTCGTCCTCACGACCCGGTGCCGGATGCATTTTTATTGATCGATCGTTGGATGGACAATATTGCGCGATCCCCTTCGTTGGGGATTGCAGAAAGCCAGCCGGATGGGGCTGAGGATCGCTGTTATGATGCGGAAGGCAAGGTACTGGCATCCGGTTCTTCGGTATGGGATGGCAATTGGAACCAACGTCCTCAGGGGGCTTGTTATCGCTATTATCCGCCCTTTAGGGATTCGCGGATGGTCGCGGGTGCGCCGATTAGCGGTGAATTGTTTAAATGCCAGCGGCAAACGATAAGTCAGGCAATTGATGCAGGCGTGTATGGTGAAATTGAGATGAGGCCTTATCGCTTAGAGTTGCAGCGTGTATTTCCAAATGGCGTGTGTGATTATCGGTTACCGGACCAAGGCAAGCCCGTTAACTTGTTGCAGAGTGATGGCACGCTGGCGCCTGAGGTTTTAAGGCTACATTGATACGTAAAATGTAGGTTTTTGCCACTTTTAGGCATAAAAAAGCCGGAGCTTCAGCTCCGGCTTTTAATCAGTCTGCGACTAATCAGGCTTCGCGTGCTTTCACGTAACGACCTGGAGCAGGCTCGATCTCGGCGTATTCAGCGCTACCGCAAGTTGCAGGCGCGTCAACTTTCTTGCCGCCACGACGCTTAACCCACTCGGACCAGTGAGGCCACCAGGAGCCTTCCTGCTTCTCAGCAGTTTCCAGCCAGTGATCAGCACCCTGACCCAGTTCGCCCTTCGTCCAGTAGTTACGACGGTTCTTAGAGGCAGGATTGATGACACCTGCAACGTGACCGCTCGCACCCAGTACGAACTCAATGTTGCCTTTAAACAGCTCAGTACCCGTAAAGGTACCTTTCCAAGGCGCAATGTGGTCTTCGATTGCGGACAAGAAGTAAACAGGAATTTTTACTTTGCCCAGATCGATCTTCTCACCGCAGATGGTCAGACCATCTTTCTCAGCCAGTTTGTTTTCCAGATACATCTTGTTGATGTAGTAGGTGTACATGCTGGCAGGCAAGTTGGTGGAGTCTCCGTTCCAATACAAAATATCGAATGGAGGTGGCGTCTGGCCTTTCAGGTAGTTATTAACTACATAAGACCAGATCAGGTCGTTGGAGCGCAACATGTTGAAAGATGTTGCTAGCTCGCGGCCGTTCAGAATACCGTTGTTATTGACCTTGTTTTCCAGGCGTTTAACTTGCTGTTCGTCGATGAAAACGCACAGATCACCTGGATCCTGGAAGTCAGTCAGTGTTGTCAGGAAGGTCGCAGATGCTACTGGGGCCTGTTTGCGTGCTGCCAGCACTGCAAGGGAGCTAGACAGCAGCGTACCGCCGATACACCATGCAACGGCATTCAGTTTTTCGGTGCCCGCGATGCTGTTAACCACTTCCACGGCTTTCAGTACACCATCACCTACGTAGTCGTCCCAGCTGATGTGGCTCTGTTCAGCGGTCGGGTTTAACCAAGAAACCAAGAAGGTGTTCTGGCCCTGTTCAACGCAGTACTTAACAAAAGAGTTGTGCGGCTGCAGATCCAGAATGTAGAACTTGTTAATGCATGGAGGCACGATCAGCGTAGGGCGTTCAGCAATCTGAGCACACGTTGGCTTATAGTGAATCAGCTGGAACATCTCATTCTCAAATACTACGGAGCCTTCGGTCATCGCCAGGTTTTCACCCAGGTTGAACGCGCTCTCGTCGGTCATTGAGATACGGCCTTTATCCAGATCGCCAAGCAGATTCTTCAGGCCGTTGACCAGGCTTTCGCCTTTGGTTTCCATTGCCTGCTGCAAAACTTCCGGGTTGGTCATTGCGAAGTTAGTTGGAGACATCGCATCGATATACTGCTGCGTATAGAACTCCAGCTGTTTCTGCTGATTGTCAGACAGGTTCGCTTTGGAAGCCATCTCGTTCAGCAGGTTGGAGGTCAGCAGGTAAGACTGCTTGATGTAGTCGAATACAGGGTTTTGAGACCATTCATCAGCCTGAAAACGGCGATCACCGCGAATAGGCTCAGCGACCGGATTTGCTGTGGCGTTACCGGAGAGCAGGTTCTTCCAGAGGTTCATCTGGCTGGTCTGATAATCTGCGATAGCACGAACCCATACAGATGGGTCTTCCCAAGAGCGGGTTGCCAAATCAGTCCAGGACTGGGTGAAGGAACTGAGAATGTCATCACCACCAGTGGCAGAGAACATCTCCAGAACTTTTTGCGTCTCCTTGTTTACGTAGTCGATAAACTCTTGCGGGTTGGAGGGCATGCTGCTTTTGTTTTCCATAAATACGCCTTTTATAGTGCCGATCCGCCTGTCTGAAGCGCGGTGCACAACAGATAGAACTGACGGACGTTGTCTGCGTCATTCCCGAGACAGAGCTGGAAATATAGATAACCCGTTACTACTTGGGTAGCGCCATTCAGTAAGCTGAATCAGCGCTGGCCAGATCCATCTATCGAATGACGTTCCTCAATCATGTCATCGATATATTGCAGTATTTTGTAACTTTCTTCTTCTGCATTCCGCATAGCGTCAACGATCTTTTCGCGAACTTCAGCATGTTTCTGCCAATTTTCGTCGCGTAAAGATACTGCCTGCTGTACAGCATGGTGCACTGCCGCATGAGGAAGTTCAAGTGCTTGGTAACTAGACGTATGTCGAAACTCCTCTTGTCCAAAGCCCTCGTAATACCACTTTCCGAGGCGGCATTCGGTGTGAGTTGTTGATATTGCAGCAATTTCTGGATCTCGGTTCTCGCTGGTATCTAAGGCGAGATAACCATTTTGTTTGAAGATAACGTGGTCAGCTTTCGCCAAAGAGCCAAACGTTCGGTCCTTCGCATAGGAAACAAAGCGTTTAGTGTCTTCTGCAGAAGAGGCGATTTCCGAAAACTGGTGACGAAAATCTTCGATTTTTTCGGTGACTTCGGAGGCTGCAAGGGTGGATGATTCGGATTGCTCAACCATCTGATGAACACGTTGGCTGAAGCCATCAATCGTCTGGCTCACATCTATCGCTGCTTCTTTGGTACGGTTAGAGAGTGCTTTGACCTCATCCGCGACCACTGCAAAGCCACGGCCCTGCTCACCCGCACGCGCTGCTTCAATTGCGGCATTCAATGCTAGCAGGCTGGTCTGATCGGCGATATCAGTGATGATCGACAGGGATTCGGTCACACGCTTACTGTCTTCTTCCAGCTGATGGATTACGCTACTGACTGATTTGATATTGCCGCTGATATTTTCTAGCGATGTCGCCATGGCGTTGACTGCGCTCTGGCTGCTGTCTGCGACTTCGCCGTTACGCGTAGCGATACCCTCAACCTGTGCCATTTCATCCGAGATTTTCACTAGATCTGCCTGAGTTAGTTTCAGGTTACGAATCAGGTGGCCGGTATTCAGATTATGTAGTTCGGAGTGCAAGGCGTTAGCAGCCAGAAACTCCTGCCCAGCCTGCATCTTGGCCAGTGAGTCATTAATTCGAATGAGTGATTGACGTAATTGTCCCGGCAGACCTTTATAGAGTGCCAGACGGTCATAATTCCCTTCAGTTACATGCTTGAAACAGGAGTCGACTTCGCGTAGATAGGACTCTACACGGTCGAGTAAATCGTTCAGCTCCCAGGCGACCATGCCCACTTCCCCCAGGCCAGCCATGCGGGTGATTCGGCCGCTAAGGTTGCCCTGGTTAGATTCTTTTAGGGTGAAAAATATACGCTCTAGTCCGTCAATGGCATGGCTGTGGCTAACGTACGTATAGATACCCAGGCCGATGGCAAATCCCATCGGAATCAACAGCCACCAGTACAAGCCGCTGGTCAGTATTACGGTCAGACAGGTTGCTGCCATAAGCACGGGAATGGATGAAGAAATAATTAAATTGCGGGTACGCAGCATGGGGATGCCCTGACTGGTACCGTTCTGGTAATTTTTTTGATTATTCATATCGGCTACGGACTACTTATCCAGACTCATGACCAGGTCATTGTAGGTGGTACCCATTGCATCAAGTTTTTCCTGCAACAAGCGTATTGAGGCGTCAGGTCCATCTTTCGCACCGGTACGGGCTTCCAATTCAAGCATCTCTTTATAGATTGGGCCTAGCGCTGCGATGGCCTGCTCACTTGGTTTGCGGCGCACAGAATAATATCCAACAACCCGACCTCTGGCGTCGTAGTCAGGGGTGACATTGGCAAACACCCAGTAATAGGCTCCGCTCTTGCACATGTTTTTTACGTAGCCAAAAAATTCTTCGCCGTCTTGGAGGGTTTGCCATAAAAATCGAAATACTCCGCGTGGCATATCGGGGTGGCGGACGATATTGTGTTGTTTGCCAAGTAGCTCGGCTTCACTGTACCCGGCGATATGCATAAAAACCCGGTTACAGTAGGTAATAATTCCTTTGGTATCGGTTTTGCTTACGATGAACTCGTCATCCCCAAGGCGAATTTCTCGATCAATCGGCGTTATACTAGGCTTCATCTTTTCCTTCCGCTCAACCGGTGGTACGGCTACAGTGCCGGCATCGGAGCTTTAAACCTACAGATTGTAAGCATATTTTCAGGTGATTTGAATGAGAGAGATGTTGCTGATGAGCACCTTGGGGTGTCATTTGTGTGATGTGGCAGCAGAAATACTGGTCCAGCATATGGATCCTGCACGGTTTGTTGTGGAGTTGGTTGATATTGCAGAAGATGATGCGTTGATGGAAAAGTACGCTGTGCGCATTCCGGTTTTAGTAGATGAAAAGTCGGGTCGGGAACTAGGTTGGCCATTCGATCAGGCGCAGTTAGGTGAATTTATTGCCGGTTTGCCTTCAGATATGGGTTAGTAATGCGTGATGTCGAGATTGATCCCGGCAGATGCTACCGGGATTGCCTTAGAGATTAAAAAAGCGCTGAGTGGTAGCCAGTGTTTCTTCGCTGAGCTGCTCTTCAGACTTGTCGAGTAAAGTAGCGACCTTTCGGGCTATGTGTGGCAAGTGATAAGGCTCATTGCGACGGGATTTAGGTTTGGGTTTTATATCCCTTGGCAGTAAGTAGGGCGCATCTGTTTCCAGCATCAGTCGTTCAGCAGGAATGTCCTTCAATAGCGGATGAAGGTGAGTGCCGCGACGTTCATCGCAAATCCATCCTGTAATTCCAATATGAAGATCCAGATCCAGGTACCCGTACAGGGCGTCTTTTTCTCCGGTAAAGCAGTGGGCTACCGCATTGCTGATTTGGTCTCGATAAGACTTCAGCATCTCGAATTGTGTCTTAAAGGCGTCTCGTTCGTGCAGAAAAAGAGGGAGTCCTGACTCGGCGGCAAGCTCCAGTTGCACTTCAAACGCTTTGATCTGTTGCTCAGGCGTAGAAAAGTTTCGATTGAAGTCCAGGCCCGTTTCGCCCACGGCGACTACGCAAGGCTCTTTATAAAGGTCTCGCAGAGTGTCTGCGGTGGCCGTTGTAAAGTTTTTGGCATCATGTGGGTGTACGCCGGCAGTGCAGTACAGTATGTCGCTATATTGCTGGCAAAGCTGAACGGCTTGCTCACTTTCATCGATGGCTGTGCCTGTGACCACCATTTTTCCGACGCCCTGATCCACTGCCCGTTCAAGCACGGCCTCTATATCGTTTCGAAAAGAGGAATCGGTCAGATTAAGGCCGATATCGATCCATTGCGTTTGCATCAGTGACAAATCCGGTTGCTAGCTAAAGTCGGGCGGGATTATACGGAGGCCAGCAGAAGCTGGCCACACCGTTACAGGGATTTGGGTTTTTCGGGTTTAGCGTTCAGTGCGAGTAGCTTTTCTTCATGCTC
The DNA here is from genome assembly GCA_023954795.1 of Oceanospirillaceae bacterium. Taxonomy (GTDB): domain Bacteria; phylum Pseudomonadota; class Gammaproteobacteria; order Pseudomonadales; family Balneatricaceae; genus Pontibacterium. The sequence goes on from JAGSHA010000001.1 coordinate 11,877, forward strand.
GCTGAGTAAACTGCCGTTTCGGCCAGACATGCGGTCGTATATCACTCGAAAAGCCAATACGTTCTGAACGTAACGACGGGTTTCTTTAAACGGAATTGTTTCGATCCAGATATCGAGTGGTAAGTGGCCCCGGTCACTGAGCCATTTTTTTACTCGATGCGGACCTGCGTTATATGCGGCGGTTGCGTAGGCTTTATTATTGCCGAACAGGTTATACATCTCTCCCAGATAGGCCGTCCCTAAGGCAATGTTGACCTGTGGTTGATTTAGCTGGCTCTGACGCTTATAGGCGATTTTGTGTTTCTTTGCGGTCATCTTGGCGGTGCCTGGCATCAACTGCATCAGGCCGCGGGCACCGGCATGAGAGCGGGCGTTTTTCAGAAACGCACTTTCCTGACGTGCGATTGCGAGTGGCCATGTCAGGTCAATTTCACGCAGCTCCGCGTTCTGCTCAAACAGCTGTTTGTGAGGAGCAGGGAAGCGAATCATCAGTTCATCCCATTCGCGGGTTGAGATCGCTGCGTTGATGGCCCGGTTGTGCCAGCCCCAGCTAAGCGCAAGATAGCCTGTCATCAATTTCTGATCTTTGGTCAGGTTTTTCTCTACGCGTCGCCATTCACGGTTCGCATCTACAATTCTATTCAACAGGAACAGTTCTCGTGCCCGAATGAGGCCGGGAATTGCTTCGAGTTTTGCCAATGCAGGTTTTTGCAGTGGAATAGTTTGTTTGTTGAGTGCAAAGGGCTGGTTGTTCAGCTCTGCGGCTAGAAATCCATAAAAACTGCGTTCTTGTGACAGTGTGCTCAGAGGCTGTTTTAGCGGCGCCTTTAGGCTGAGTTGGCGATTGGCAATCGTGTTCCAGTAAAGCCAGCGATCAGACTTTTGTTTAGCTTCAGGAAGTTGAAGGATGTATCGATTAACGGACTTCCAGTCTTGTTTACTCAGGGCAACGCGAACACGCCATTCGGTGACTTCCTCAATTTTGAAGAAGGGATCCAGTTTCTGAATAAGCGGTTCGGCCTTGGCATCGAAGTTCGCCGCCAAGCGCAGTGCGAGTGTGCGATTGAGTTTGTCGACGTAACTCTGTTCAGTTTTTGCCAGGGTCTTACGTTGTTTTAGCCATGAATTAGTGGCCGCTACGCGATCTCTTCGTGACCAGCTTTTATAAGCGTACTGGAATGTCACTGCCCGGGCTTCACCGGACAGTTGTTTTGTCGTCAGAGTGTCAGCGAGATCAGGTGATTGGCGAACCTTCCAGAACAGTGCGATTTGCTTTTTTTGAGCCGGATTGGTCACCGAACGTTCGATGTAGCGTGCAAGCGTAACGTTACCTCTGCCAGCAGCCATCCAGAACCGGGTTGACGCTATATCGGATGTTGGTTGTCCTGTTTTTTTCCAAGCATCAAACAATGGATTGCAGTCGTCTTTCTGAGAGTGGCCAACGAGCCATAACGTTTTTGCTGCCTTTAGCGCTGTTTTCTTTTCTCCACTGTTAAGGCGGGCCACCTGCAAACGACAGCTATACAAGTCGTTGTATACCGGTTTTTGGGCGTAGGCGGTTTTGTAGTCTTTCCAGCGCTTATTCTTGAATAAATGTGACAACCACGCGCGATTTAACCGATAGGCCAAGGGGGTGTCTGAATACTGTTTGGTAAACGCAGTGATCTGTCCTTGATTGGCGTTGTTGAGCTGTTTTCGAAGTAATTCGAACTCCAGATAGGGGTAAAGCGGATAATCAGCGAGCACGCTTTTTTGTTGGTCGAGCGTGGTGAGCGTGCCCATCTTTATGAGCTTGTGACTTGCGAGGAACTGAGTGCGTTGTTGATCGATCGTAACAGCCTGACTTGCCTGACTGGTGACAAGCAGGGAAAGGCACAGAGCCAATGTTCGCATTAGGGCTTCCTTATGCTGCAGTGTGGTCCGCATGACGTATTGAGTATAACCACATCCGGATATATTGCGGTGTAATCCGGCACTCCTGATATCTAACCCGCTGATTGCCCAGCCAGTCCTTAGTGTTTGCTCAGCCGGAATAGTTCAGATGATGGGCTAAGTCTGTATGTATTTATACGGCAGTGAGGCTATGTTTTTAAATCATTTTTTCACTGAATGAGTGTATTTCAAGTAGAATGTGCGCTCTTAAGAAAAGTAGACCAGAGAGTACTATGCCCCTTATTCGTCTCGATAAAGTTTCTGTAGCCTTCGGCGCAAAACCGCTCATGGATCAAATCGACTTTCAGATTGATCCCGGCGAGCGTGTGGCGTTGGTTGGATTGAACGGCGCAGGCAAATCTACATTGCTGAAAGTCATTGGTGGCCATCAGAGTACGGATAGTGGTGAATTCTGGTGTGACCCGGCATGCCGGATTGCTGAATTACCACAGGCGATGCCTGCTGCAGATGAACGTACAGTGCGTCAGGTCGTCAGTGATGGACTGGCTGATGTTGTTCGTTTGCGTGAAGCATACGATGAGCTGGCATCGCAGGCGGATGGTGTGGATCTCGCGAAACTGGAAGTGCTGCAGCATCAGATTGAAGCCAGAGACGGCTGGCATCTGGAGCAGCGTGTTCAGAAAATTTTGGAACGTCTGGACCTTCCGGGTGAAAAATTGATGTCTCAGCTTTCAGGTGGCTGGCGTCGCCGCGCCGCGCTGGGCGCCGCATTGGTTCAGGATCCTCAGTTGCTCTTGCTGGATGAGCCGACCAACCATCTGGATATCGAGACCATCGAGTGGCTTGAGCAGCAGCTCATGTCGTTTGCCGGCGGTTTGCTGTTTATTTCGCATGACCGCGCATTGGTCGAGAAGTTGTCGACACGCATCGTTGAGTTGGATCGTGGTCAGCTCACGTCGTTCCCGGGCTCTTACACCACCTACCTTGAGCAGAAGGAAAAGCTGCTGGAGGAGGAAGAGCGTCATAACGCATTGTTTGATAAACGTCTGGCGCAAGAGGAAACCTGGATTCGTCAGGGCATCAAGGCGCGTCGAACCCGTAATGAAGGGCGTGTGCGTGCGCTCAAAGCGATGCGTAATGAGCGTTCAGACCGACGTAATCGTCAGGGTAAAGCCAACTTCAATCTTGAAGAGGCGAAGAAGAGCGGCAAGATTGTTGCTGAGCTGACAGGGGTGTCTCATGCATATGATGGTCGCAGTCTCATCTCTAACCTTGATTTTATGCTACAGCGGGGTGACCGGGTTGGATTGATCGGGCCGAACGGCGCAGGTAAGAGTACGTTGCTCAATATTTTGCTGGGCAAGCTTGAACCAGAACATGGCAGTGTTCGTGTTGGTACCAATCTCAAAGTTGCCTATTTCGATCAGTTACGCAGTCAGCTCGAAATGGAAAAAAGCGTGATGGATAACATCGCGCAAGGTCGTGAAAGCATCGAATTGAACGGGCGTAAGCGTCATCTGATTAGTTACTTGGGTGATTTCTTGTTTGCGCCTGAGCGTGCGCGAACGCCGGTTAAAGCACTTTCCGGTGGTGAGTGTAACCGTGTCATGCTCGCTAAGCTGTTTAGCCAGCCAGCGAACATTCTGGTGCTCGATGAGCCTACCAACGATCTGGATATCGAAACGCTGGAGCTGCTAGAGGAGATTTTGCTCGATTTTGATGGCACTGTTCTGCTCGTCAGTCATGACCGGTCGTTCCTCGACAATGTTGTCACCAGTACGCTTGCTTTTGAGGGCAATGGTCAGGTGCGTGAATATGTTGGTGGATACAATGATTGGTTACGCCAGCGGCCTGAGCAAACTGAACTTTCGAAGGGGAAGACTCAGCCCCAAGCTTCTGGTAAAAAACCTGATGCACCGGCTATTCCAGAGCCAGTGGCAAAAAACAAGAAGAAGCTCAGCTACAAACTGCAGCGAGAGCTTGACGGCTTGCCGGCACTAATGGAGGAGGCTGAACAGGCGCTTGAATCCTTGCAAGAGGAGACTGCCGCCGCAGACTTCTATCAACAGGATCATCAGGTTGTGACTGATAAGCTTGCTGCGTTACAGGCGCAAGAGCAAAAAGTTGAAGAGCTGATGGAGCGTTGGGTCGAGCTGGAAGCGATGCAGGAAGACTGAGTCATTCATCCGATGTGTATGGCTGGGGAATGAATCTGACGATAACACGGGAGGCATTGTCTCCCGTGTTAAGAGATGAAACGGAAAGAGTTACTCTTTTTCTGCGTCCTTCACGCGGACTGCCAGTACATCACAGTTCGCACCATGTAATACACTATTCGCAGTGGAACCGAGCAGCAGGGCCAAGCCGTGGCGTCCATGGCTGCCTACGATTATCAGGTCGATCTCTTTCTCCTGAGCAAGTCGGTGGATTTCAGTTTCTGTGTGCCCTGTAATGACTAGTTGCTGTGTCACAGGATAATCGAGTCTTTCTGAGTATTTTTGCAGACGGCTGTGAGCGTGATCATCTAACTGTTCCTGAATGGTGGTCAGATCCATCGGCACGTCACCACCGTAGGCGAAACTCAGCGGTTCAATTACATGTAATAAATAGAGTTCTGCTGAGTTAGCAGATGCGATTTCCCGCGCTTTGTCGATCAGTTGATCGCATTCAGCGGAGAGGTCTAGTGCAAGAAGAATTTTTCCATACAGGCTCATTGTCGCATTCCTTCTGTTTGGCTCACTTAGAGAGTAGCATAGGGCCCGCCGCTAGGGTGGCAGAGACCTTGATCACCATCAACAACGGAGAGTTTTCATGAAGTGGGCAATCATCATTCTGATAATGCTATCACTGCTTGGTTCAATTATGTGGGTTATGCCAACCCCTCGGCAACGATTTCAGGCAGAACTGCGCACAAAAGCAAAGCCCTTGGGGTTTCAGGTTCAGATGGTGAGACTGACCGCGCCGCGGGCTAAAGGGGAAACGGAGTCAGGCCAGTATTCTGTTATGGCTTACCGGTTGCCGCGCCTGAATGTTGACAAAAAGACAGCCAATGCCATGGCTCCATGGCATGCATTTAGGGTCGAATCGATTGCGAATACGGGACTGCCGGAAGGGTGGAGTTGGGGTTTTGGTGAAAATGTCCTCAGCGAGGAAGCGCTGGCACTGTTAAAAGATATAATCGATATATTGCCAAGTGGTGTTTCTTCGATCGAATCAACCCCGATTCAGGCGACCGTGCACTGGGACGAAAATGGCAGTATTGATGATTTGGATCTGATAAAAGCGCAGCTCGAGCGGATTCTGGAAGCAAGAATCTGATCCCTGAATCGCATGGGGAGTCGTCCTGACATATTTAATAGGAAGTAAAATGACGCAATATAACCTGCCTGAACCCGGTCGATATCAGCACTATAAAGGTGCAGAGTACGAGGTCCTGCATTGCGCACGTCATTCTGAAACTGAAGAGTGGCTTGTCGTTTACAAGCAGTGCTATGGCGATGAAGGTGTTTGGGTGCGACCGCTGGCAATGTTCTGTGAGCAAGTAACGCTTGAAAGTGGCGAAAATGTCCAACGTTTCCAGGCGATGGGCGCCTGATAGCATCACATTAGCTTATCAATGCTATCAGCCAGGGTGCCGCGTCCGTGGTTGCGCTTTGGCTGAATCTTCTCTATTTCATGATTAACTTTGTCTAATCTCGCTTGCCTATCCTGATGAGAGATAGCGCCTTTCAGCAAAATTGCCTTCGCGTGTTTGTAGTGAGACAAAGCGGTATTTTTGTCACCTTGCAGTAACAGGTTGTTTCCCTGAGTCAAATGGGCGTCGGCAACAACTGTGACTTTCAGCAAATGGAGGTCTCGGCGATAGCTTTTTGCGAGTGCTGGGCTAATCTTTCCAGCATACGCCATCTGTAAAACGAGCTTCTCAACAAAGTTTATATAGATTTGCACGCGTTTGAGTGCGCGATCGCTGTCGAGTATCTGGTTTGCAGGTAGCGACTGGTCGGCATCTTCTTTCAGCTGGGTCATTGATGCCAGCAGATCAGAGTCAGGTGCGAGCATTGCGATCTCATCGTACATCGCCATCGCATGAACGTTAAGCTTATCAATGATCTCGGGATTGCAGTCGATCTCACGCAACACTTTCAGGGAGGTGAATACGGTCTCAGACTGCTGTCTAAGCCAGTTCAGACGGTGCTCCTTGGCTTCGGCTTGCTGCTCACGAGTCGAGATTAGGTAGTTCACCGTGATGGCAACAATACCGACGACGCAGATTAAGATGACATACAGCAAATTGTCTTGAAGCATAGAATTATTCTTATGACCCAGCCGTTATAAATTGTTGTAAAAAACAGCCGAATTGTCCCTTTAATATGGGGTTCGGTAAAGTGCATTAGTCTAATTAAACGAACGAAAAAACGAATTCTTTCTTGACCGAACCATTTTCAGTACTTATATAATGCACCGAAATTAAGTTTATAGCCGTTCGCCCGAAGGATCATACCCGTATGGGAAAGTCTCTGGTAATAGTCGAGTCACCAGCCAAAGCCAAGACCATTAATAAATATCTTGGTAATCAGTACGTTGTTAAATCAAGTGTAGGTCATATTCGAGACCTACCGACGAGTGGCAGCGGCCCTAAAAGCGATCCAAAAGAGCGCGCGCGTCAGGCAGCGTTAACCCGGAAAATGTCTCCGGATGAGAAAGCTATCTATAAAAAGCGTAAAGCAAAGGCGCAATTAATTACCCGAATGGGTGTTGATCCCGAAAATGATTGGGAAGCGGCTTACGATATTTTGCCCGGAAAAGAAAAGGTCGTAGACGAGTTACGCCGCTTGGCGAAGTCTGCTGATCAGATCTATCTCGCGACCGATTTGGACCGCGAGGGGGAAGCGATTGCATGGCATTTGCGTGAAGCCATTGGTGGTGATGAAACGCGATACAGCCGCGTGGTATTCAATGAGATCACTAAGAAAGCGATCCAGAACGCCTTTGAAGCGCCGTCAGCGCTCGATATGGATCGTGTTAATGCTCAGCAGGCGCGTCGCTTCCTCGACCGTGTGGTGGGTTATATGGTGTCTCCGCTGCTATGGGAAAAAATTGCACGCGGCTTATCAGCCGGTCGAGTACAGTCTGTCGCTGTGCGTTTGGTCGTAGAACGTGAGCGAGAGATTCGTGCGTTTATTCCAGAAGAGTTCTGGGAGATGCATGCGGATACCGCAACGGATGCGGGTGAGGCGCTTCGCCTACAGGTTGCGAAAGTTGGCGGTAAAGAATTTCGCCCGGGGTCTGAAGCTGAGACTACCGCGCACCTGAATGCACTGAAGGCTAGTGCGTTTAGCGTCCTGAAGCGAGAAGATCGCCCAACAAGCAGCAAGCCGTCAGCGCCGTTTATTACCTCTACGCTACAGCAGGCAGCAAGTACCCGGATGGGGTTTGGCGTTAAGAAGACGATGATGTTGGCTCAGCGCCTCTATGAGGCGGGTTACATCACCTATATGCGTACGGACTCCACCAACTTGAGTGGAGAAGCTGTCGAGGCGTGTCGCGGTTACATCCAGAAGCACTACGGCGAAGATTACCTGCCGGGTGAAGCAATTCGTTACTCCAGCAAAGAGGGGGCGCAGGAAGCGCACGAAGCCATTCGTCCTTCCGATGTAACAGTGCCGCCAACATCGCTGACAGGTATGGATCGTGATGCTGAGCGTCTGTATGACCTCATTCGTTGTCAGTTCATTGCGTGTCAGATGACGCCTGCACAGTACACCAGCTCACGTATTATCGTAACAGCGGGTGATTTTGAGCTACGGACCAAAGGGCGCATTTTGCGCTTTGATGGTTATACGCGTGTGCTGGTTGCACGTGGTAAGGGTGATGAAGATGTGATCTTGCCGGATGTGAAGGCAGGTGAAACGCTGATTCTGTCTGAATTGACCCCGAAGCAGCATTTTACTAAGCCAACCGCTCGCTTTACCGAAGCAAGCTTGGTTAAAGAGCTTGAAAAGCGTGGGATCGGTCGTCCGTCAACTTACGCATCCATTATTTCCACCATTCAGGATCGCGGTTACGTCGAAGTGCAGAACCGTCGTTTTTATGCGCAGAAAATGGGTGACATTGTTACCGAGCGTCTGACGGAGAATTTCACCGACCTGATGGACTATAGCTTTACTGCGCGCATGGAGGAGTCACTGGATGACATCGCCAGCGGAAGTGCAGACTGGAAAGAGCTGTTGGGGCGTTTCTACGAAGGCTTTGTTCGTCGATTGGATGAAGCGCAGAGTGCTGAAGGCGGGATGCGCCCGAATGACCCGACAGACACCGATATTGAATGTCCGGATTGTGGTCGTAACATGATGATCCGCACGGGTAGTACCGGTGTGTTCCTTGGGTGTTCTGGATATAGTCTGCCACCGAAAGAACGTTGTAAGTGCACGATTAACCTGGTGCCTGGGGATGAGGTTGTTAGCGTTGACGGCGATGAGGAAGAAGAGTCCCGCATTCTGCGAAACAAGCATCGCTGCAAGTTGTGTGATGCGGCGATGGATTCTTACCTGATTGATGCCAGTCGTAAGCTGCATGTATGTGGCAACAACCCAGACTGTTCCGGTTTTGAGGTTGAGGGCGGTGAGTTCCGCTTGAAAGGCTATGATGGCCCAAGTATCGAATGCGATAAATGTGGCAATGAGATGCAGCTCAAGACAGGGCGCTTTGGCAAATTCTTTGGCTGTACGAACTCAGAGTGTAAAAACACCCGCAAGTTGTTGAAGAGCGGCGAGCCTGCGCCACCTAAAATGGACCCTGTGCCGATGCCTGAGTTGCAGTGTGAAAAGGTAGAAGATACCTACATTCTGCGAGATGGAGCCAGCGGTTTGTTCCTGGCTGCGAGCCAGTTTCCGAAAAATCGTGAAACACGTGCACCAAAAGTGTCCGAGATCATTCCTCATCAGAGTGAGATTGATCCAAAATATAGCTTCCTGTTTTCAGCACCCGTGAAGGATGCTGATGGTAATCCGGCAATTATCCGATATAGCCGTAAAACCAAAGAGCAGTACGTAATGAGCGAGGTGGAGAGTAAGGCCACTGGCTGGAAAGCATATTACGTCGACGGTAAATGGGTTGAGGAACAGCCTAAGCCGAAGAAGGCTGCGAAGAAAACCACGAAGAAAAAGTAAACCTGTATAGGTTCAGGGGAAGTTGATGAGCGGTATCTATCTGGCACGGACTAACCAGAAACTGAATTTTTCACGTATTCATATTGAGGCGTTGAAAGAAGCGCAAGGTACAACGGGCTGGAGTAAGCATGCGCTGATCGAATCGTACAATGAATCAGTGCTTTTTCATCTGGCATCAACGTATGATGCATTCTTGCGTGAAGTGGCAGAATTGTACCGCTTTGATACCGAAACCTTTGTCGGTTACCGTGCCTTGATGGAGCAATTTGAAAAATCGGGTTTCGAGGGTGCGGAGCTGAACGAGTTAGGGCAGCTGGAAAAAGACCATACAAGCTGGTTGCACAAAATGCTGGCAGCTTATGAGGCTTGCTGGCACGGCAGCGATAAGCGTGTACCTGTGACAGAGACGAGCAGTGTGTCTGAGATACACGTGGTGCAGGTGAATCCTGATCATGCCGAAGACGGTCAGATTATCGTTGAGTATGAAGGTTGGTTGAATGAAATGCGGACGTTGATTGAACGGCTGCGTACCGGTATGCAGGAGTGGTAAATTAGTGTCATTAGTGGATGAAAAGCTGGAAACGTTGCTAGAGATTGTTGAGCTGGAAAACGGAGATCTGGCAATTCGTCGAGCTGAAGACGAGGAGAGCGAGCCGCTGATGGTGGTTGCGTTCTCTGAAGAGCTACGCGAGACGCTGGAAGAAAAGTGTATCGAGGTTGGCCGGATGATGTTGACCGCAGGTATCCATATGGTTGCTGAGTCGGGCCACAACTTATCGCCGGTGAGCGAGCCGGTTGTTGAGCCTTTGCCAACAATTCACTAGTTAAGTTCGCTCAGATGTTTGCGGTAAATCACTAATAAAATACCGTCCGTACTTTGGGGGTCTGCAGGCGCTCAGGGTGGGCGGTTTTTTATGTAATCCTGTCAACAGATCCCTCTGTTATCGTGCTCACGTTCCGTGTGAATATTGTCTTTGGTGTTGTGTTCTTGTCTGAGATCGCAATGCTGTGAGATGCATGGGTTGTCTTTAAGCGTTTTGGCGTCCGCGAATTACAATGCCGTGACTGGAGCCAGCACGTGCAGCATCTTCCAGTCCGTTCAATTCATCTTCAGATAAATATCCAGGCCAAGTAATCACTGCGTGGCAGGTGCCTGCTTTTAGTGCCTGGCATGAGAGCTCGTAGATCGAATGGTTGTCATCAGGTTTGAGCAGGATGACCTTGCTCAGGTCGATTCCTGCATCGGCCAGTAGGGCTTTTGGCAAAACAATGGGAGGAGCAACCCAAACAAACCAGCGATCATCCCGGCTTAGTTGCGCCAGCAAGGGCATGAGCATTGGCATGTTGCTGAGTTCATCATCTCGCATAATGATCTCGGTAACTTTGCCGGATGCTTGTTTGCTCTTAATGAGTGGTGCAGTGGTTTGGTTTGTGGTGGTAAGGCTTGGGCGAATTAATTTGGGTGTTGCAGTCTGGTGGCTAATCATAGGTCATTACCTCTGCGTATAACGCCAACACTCAGTCCCTCTATTGCCAAGCTTTGCTCGCGAAGGTCAACCTCAATCGGGTCGAACTCCTCGTTCTCGGCAATCAGGTACACCATATGTCCTTCCTGCTTAAAGCGCTTTACCGTTACTTCGTCATCGATACGTGCAACGACGATCTGTCCATCGTTTACTTGCTGGCACTGATGTACCGCAAGTAGGTCTCCATCCATAATGCCAATGTTTTTCATGCTTGTGCCCCGTACGCGGAGCAGATAATCGGCTTTAGGGTGGAAGAAGTCTGATGAGATCGTGCAGTGATCTTCGATATGTTCCTGTGCAAGGATGGGGGAGCCAGCAGCTACCTGCCCAATGACAGGCAGTCCAAGATCCTTATCTTCTTCCATGACAGGTACACGGATACCGCGAGACGTACCGGGTATGATCTCAATGGCGCCTTTACGGGCCAGTGCTTTCATATGTTCTTCAGCCGCGTTAGCAGACTTGAAGCCCAGCTCTCGTGCAATATCCGCGCGAGTCGGTGGGTAACCGGTGGTTGCGATATAGTGCTTGATGCAGTCCAGAACTTCCGTTTGTCTTTTTGTCAGCTTCATAATCGTATCTGTTTTTTTATACAGTACATGTGATTATATACAGTATTCGGGTTCTGTAAAGCAGCTTCTGTTTATATATCCAGTATTTTGATAACATTGCGCAAAACTTGGTTGGACGACGGCGTTGCTCGATAAAAAACTAAAATCAGAAATCCAGTCTGCTTACAGCGCCTTCTTGCAAAACCGTGGACTGAAGCCCCGTGTAAGCCAAAAAAAGATGGTTGCACAGATCGCCCGTACTATTGGTGCGATCCAGCAAACCTCGGAAGGTGAGCGTAACGGCGACAATCATATCTGTGTTGTGGAAGCGGGTACTGGTACGGGAAAAACGCTGGCTTACTTGTTGGCATCAGTACCCATTGCGCAGGCTCGCAAAAAGAAGGTTGTTGTCGCGACTGCGACAGTCGCTTTGCAGGAACAGCTGGTCATGAAGGACTTGCCACAGCTAATTGCTGACGCAGGTCTGGTAGTTCGTTATTCCCTGGCCAAAGGGCGTGGTCGGTATTTTTGCTTATCTCAGGCTGAACGCCACTTGGAAGATCAAAACGAACTGGGGCAGATTGCCTTATATGAAGACGAGATTGCACGAAAGCTCGATCCTGTCGTCATTGATCAGTACCGGACTCTGTTAAATGAGTTTGCTGCAGGCCGGTGGGACGGGGATCGGGATACGTTAAGTGATGCCATTGATGAAGATGTATGGCGGCCGCTAACCAGTGATCACCTTCAGTGTACCAATCGGCGCTGTCCCCATTTCAGTATCTGCCCGTTTTTTCAGGCGCGGCAGGCACTTGATAGCGTGGATCTTATCGTTGCAAACCATGATCTTGTGCTTGCCGATTTGTCGTTAGGCGGCGGTGCTATTTTGCCCGATCCGTCAGATACCATTTACATTTTTGACGAAGGTCATCACCTCGGCGACAAAACCACGGGACACTTTGCTTACAGCATGCGGGTGCGCGGGTCTCAGCGTTGGCTGAGTAAAACGAGCCGTACGCTGAACAAGATGCTGCAGGACTGTGGTGGTCATATTGTTCTGACAGACTATGTGCAGAAGCTTTCAACACCATTTAGCGATTTGGAAGCATCGTTGGAGCAGCTGCAATTGCTGTTGGATGGGATGTTCCGTGAACGCATAGGTAGCGGTGAAAAGCGCTTCCGCTTTGCTCAGGGGATACTGCCGTTGGAGTTGCGGGATGTTTGCTCCGGCCTGGCGGGCTCGGCCGAAAAGGTTGTGGCAAAGTTCGAGCAAATTGTCGATGTTTTAAAAGAAGCGATGGACGGCGAACTCGCCGATATTCCTCGAGACGTGGCTGAGCGCTGGTATCCTCAGGTTGGGATTTTGTTATCACGGGCGCAGTCGGTGTATTGGTTGTCCCGTTCCTATTCCAAGGCAGACCCGGAAGGGAAATCACCAACTGCGCGCTGGATTAGCGCATTGGACACTGCTGACGGCGACGATATGGAGTGTCGTAGCAGCCCGGTATCGGCCGCGGATACGTTGCGAGAGCATCTGTGGCAGGTTTGTTATGGTGCTGTTCTGACATCGGCCACCTTAACGGCTTTAGGTAGTTTCTCTCGGATGAGCTCTGACCTTGGGCTGCCTGACGGGTCCAGCTATGAACGTTTACAGAGTCCGTTTGATTTTTATAGTTGCGGGGAGCTGTATGTGCCTGCAATGAAAACAGATCCAAAAACGCCGGATCAGCATACTGAAGAAGTGGCTGAGTATTTGGAAGAGCATCTGCCTAAGATGTCAGCGGTGCTGGTTTTGTTTAGTTCCTGGCGGCAAATGTTCACAGTGCTTGAACGAATACCTGATTCCATTAAGAATAGTGTGCTTGTGCAGGGCGATTTGGCGAAACATGAAATCATCTCCCGCCACAAAAAACAGAGAGATAAGGATGAGGCCAGCATTATTTTTGGGTTGGCGTCGTTTGCAGAAGGGGTTGATCTGCCCGGTTCATACCTGACCGAAGTGATTATTACCAAGCTGCCATTTGGTGTCCCGGATGATCCGGTTGACGCAACGATGGCAGAGTGGATTGAGATGCAGGGCGGTAATGCATTTGAAGAATGGGCAGTGCCCATGGTGTCTATGCGTCTCACTCAGGCCACGGGTCGCTTGCTTCGAACAGAGCAGGACCGGGGCACCATTACCTTGTTGGATCGTCGTGTGGTCAGTCGTCGTTACGGACGAAAGCTACTGGATGCGCTACCGCCATATCGACGCAACTTTGCTTAATACGGATGAATACTTTGAGTATCGAAGAGAAACAGAACGAGACTACTGCCCCGGTTGAAGCGTCAGGATCAGGTGCTGAGAGGCCAAAACAGCGTCGCCGTCGCCGGGGTAATAATTCCCGTAACAAGCCGCGTCAGGAGAAAGAGAGCCGCGTTGCGTGGGACGCATCTAAGTATTCCGTGCCTGTGGTTGAAGGCAAAATGCGTTTTCAGGACTTCAATCTGCCTGATGTTGTGCTGCACGCAATTGCTGATCAAGGTTTCGAGTATGCGACAGGTATTCAGGCGGAGACGATCCCAACCGCGTTGGCGGGTAAAGATATCATTGGTAAGGCGCAGACCGGTACGGGTAAGACAGCAGCCTTTCTGCTGGGGATTATTACTGACCTGCTGGACTTTCCAATCGAAGAGCGCCGGCGTCTGGCCGAACCGCGTGCATTGATTGTTGCGCCAACCCGTGAGCTTGCAATGCAAATTGCAGCAGACGCGGAAGGTTTGTCCAAGCACGCTGATCTGCACGTCGTGTCATTGGTTGGTGGCATGGATTATGACAAGCAGCGTCAGTTGTTGAAGATGAAGCCGGTTGATATTTTAGTGGCGACTCCCGGTCGTCTGCTGGATTTTGTGAATAACAAAGAAGTGGACCTCTGGAACGTGGAAGTCTTGGTTCTGGATGAAGCAGACCGTATGTTGTCTATGGGCTTTATTCCGGACGTTCGCAGTATTATTCGTGCGACACCACGTAAAGGTCAGGATCGACAGACGCTGCTCTACAGCGCTACTTTTTCTGATGACATTATGAATTTGGCGCGCCAGTGGACCCTGGATGCGGTACAGATCGAAATTGAGCCGGAAAAGAAAACCACCGACAACGTCGCGCAGAAGGTCTTTTTGGTTTCCAGCAAAGAGAAGTACAAACTGCTGCGCAACTATATCCGCATCAATAACATCGAAAAAGTTATCGTGTTTGGCAATCGTCGGCATGAGACTCGCTCGTTGTCCGAGCGTCTGCAGAAAGATGGTATTCGTGCTGCGCTGATGTCTGGTGAGATCACTCAGCAGCGTCGCATTCGTACGCTTGAGGACTTCCGTAGTGGAAAGATACAGGTGTTGGTTGCAACGGATGTGGCGGGTCGCGGTATTCATATTGATGGTGTGACTCATGTCATCAACTATCAGCTACCAGACGACCCGGATGATTACGTACACCGTATCGGGCGTACCGGGCGAGCTGGCGCATCCGGCACCTCTATCTGCTTCGCATGTGAAGATGACTCGTTCATGATTCCTGAGGTGGAAGCAGAAACCGGAGTTAAGCTGGAGTGTGTTCACCCGGACGAAGGCTTGTTGGCTGAGCTGAATTAAACAGGCCTAGGTTAGGGAGACTGGTGTGTCTGAGGATAAACACAATACTTCGAAACTCAGTAATATCATTGCAATTGTTGTCAGTGCGCTTTTTGCAGCGGTTGCAATTGCAGGCTATCAGCGTACAAATGACATTAAGCAGCTGATGCTGTTTATGGCACTGGCTGTTGTGGCTTTTGGTGTCGTTAAATTGTTGTTTGTCGGTATCAATAAGCTGCTAGATAGCATCGGTGATGACCGTCCTTAGCTGCATAGGTATAGGATGGTCCTAGAGACCCGTGTGATTGAGTGTGGTAAACAAAAAGGCAGTACCGGCAGTCAGTGAATCTGCGGTACTGCCTTTTTGTTATCTGTGTTCAGAGATAAAATAGGTACAAACATTCCGGTCTCTGGTCAAAGGGATGTTGTGAGGCAGGAAATAATGGATCGAGTTCAAGAGGTCGATGAATGTCTGAAGTAACAAAAGTCGCGGTATTGGGTGGTGGTAGTTTTGGTACCATTATCGCGAATATGGTCGCAGAGAATGGGATCCAGGTAAGTCACTGGATGCGCGATCAGAAACGTGTTGATGAGATCGCGACGGGTCGTGAAAATACGCGTTATCTCCCGGGCTATAAGTTGGCTGAAGGCCTGCTGCCAACGACGGATATGCAGGAAGCAGTGACCGGCGCACAGCTTATTTTTGTCTCTATCCCAAGCCACTCGTTCCGATCAGTCGTCACGCAGGCACGAGAATGGTTGACGCCAGCTCAAATGTTAGTCAGTACCACGAAGGGTATCGAAGCGGAAACCTTTAGTTTAATGAGCGAAATTCTTCGCGATGAGCTACCTAAAGGTCGCATTGGTGTCTTGAGCGGTCCCAACCTTGCCAAAGAGGTCGCTCAGCGGCAGCTAACCGCTACCGTGATTGCCAGTGATGATAATGAATTGCGAGAGCTTGCGCAGAAAGTGCTGCATAGTGCGTACTTTCGCGTGTATGCCAGCGACGACACTTACGGTGTGGAGTTAGGCGGAACGCTCAAAAATATCTACGCTATCGCGGCGGGTCTCAGTGCAGCGATGGGCATGGGTGAGAATACCAAAAGTATGCTGATGACTCGCAGCTTGGCTGAGATGAGTCGATTTGCAGTTTGCATGGGCGCGAACCCCATGACCTTTATCGGTCTGGCGGGGGTTGGGGATCTGATCGTCACCTGTATGTCGCCACTGAGCAGGAATTATCGCGTTGGATATGCTCTCGGTGAAGGAAAGACACTGGATGAAGCGGTTGAGTCTTTAGGTCAGGTTGCTGAAGGTGTTAATACCTTAAAGCAGGTGAAGACTAAAGCACAGGAAATGGATGTCTATATGCCGCTGGTATGGGGATTGTATGAGGTGGTATTCAATCATGCGCCCGTTGCTGAAGTTGTAAAAACACTGATGCTGAATGAGCAAAGTACTGATGTGGAGTTTGTTTTGCCCAGGGATGCGGTGTGAAAGTCTACTTTATGCGTCATGGGGAGGCCTCATGGAAGGCTTCCTCTGACGCGGATCGCCCGTTAACGGACAACGGTGTTGTTCGTTTGCAGGCGACACTCCAGGCAAATGCAGAGCGTATGCAGGATGTTGAACATATTCTGCACAGCCCTTATTTGCGTGCGGTTCAAACGGCCCGGCTCGCAGCGGATGTTTTGGCGGTTAAATCGCTCTCCGATGATGCGCGCTGGACACCTGACTGCGACCCTCAGCAGGCGCTGGAAACACTGGAGTCTTTTTCAGATAAGACGATACTGGTCGTCACGCATAATCCACTGGTCAGCCGGTTAGTAGGGGGCTTTTGTGGTACCGGTGTCGAGCCTTTTGATACCGGTACACTGGTGTGCGTGGAAGCGGATTGGCCTGCAATGGGTCTAGGAATGCTGCGCTGGAAATCCTGATCTAACGGGTTTTCTGATGTCGGGTGCTACAGTCCTCCTAAACCCGGTTTTTATTTTTCTCTCTCTGACGTTTCCCTGTTTTTTGCGTTATGCTTTTCAAATCAGTTAATTGCAGGGATTTTGCGTGTCATATTCTGAAGAACTTCGCTTTGAGGTGAATGGTCATGTCATTGCCGCATTAGCCAGTGGCGATCCGGATGCACCGGTCGTACTTGCTCTGCACGGATGGCTTGATAACGCGGCAACCTATAATCGTATGGGGCCGTTGCTCGAAGGTGTGCGGTTTATAGCGCTGGATTTGATGGGGCATGGTTTTTCCGATCATCGACCTGCCTCTATGCCGTATTATATTTGGGATAATGTGGCGGATGTGATCGCGATCGCAGATGAGTTGGGGCTGGATAAGCTTAACCTCATCGGGCATTCAATGGGAGCCAGTATCGCCAGCTTGTTAGCGGGTGCGTTTCCAGAGCGTGTTGAAAAGCTTTGTCTGATCGAGGGTGTTGCACCTTTGGTGTATGAGGCGGATAAACTGCCAGAACTCATGGCCGAGGCGTTAAATAAACGCAGTAAAATGCGGAACCGACGACTCAAGCCTTATGAATCACTCGATGAAGCTGTCACTGCTCGGGTCAATGGACGTTTTCCTGTGAGTGAGCAGGCGTCGCGCTGGTTGGTCAGTCGCGGTGCTGTACGCGGCGAAGATGGTGTTTACTGGCGTAATGACCCAAGTTTGGTTTTGCCATCTATACTGCGCATGACGGAAGATCAGGTTCAGGCGTTTTTACGTAGGATCAGTGCAGACGTTGATTTAGTGCTCGGGGAAGCTGGTTTAGATCTGGATCGACTTGATGAACGTATCGCCTGTTTCCGGTCGCTCAAAACGCACCGTTTTCCTGGTAATCATCATCTGCACCTTGAGCCAGAAGCGGCGCAGTTGATTGCGGATCTTGTGAATGGCTGGTGTACGGATAAATGATCTGATCCCTGCCGTATAACAGGGTGTTGATATGCATGGAGGTTTCGATGTTACGTTGGCTGCCACTTGTGGCTGTACTACTGATTTCATCTGTTCAGGCTCAAACTGATCGAAGAGGTTCGTCGGATGATCCGTCAGTTGAGCGTTTTCCGCGGTCCTATATCGTTAACTATCGGCAAAGCAAAACACCTGAATATCGCCTCATTCTTGGGGGGCTACAAAAAGTTGACGGTGTGGTGCGTCCTGAGCGCGAGCAACGTGTCGCAGGGGATTTGACGCGTATAACCTATCGTATTCCTGATGGTCATACTTCGTCGGAACCTTATAGTTACCTTAGAGGGCAGCTCACGGCTAAAGGGGCAGAGGTCCTGTTTGAGTGTCAGGGGCGAGATTGTGGTAGCAGTAACTACTGGGCGAATTCCATATTTCGCTACTCTAAGCTTTATGGTGTAGATCCGACGCAGCATTACCTCGTTGCTCAGTTGGGGCAGAGCTATTTCGTCATCTATACTGTCATTCGAGGCAACAAGCGGGTTTATGCGCATCTTGAAGTGCTCGAAGGACAGCAGGGAGACCTGACAGAGGCTTTAATTGGACAAGGTTATGTTCAGGTGCCGCCAAATGGGGAGCTACCCCAGTCTCTATTCGATTATCTGGAGCAAAATCCGCAATTAAAGATCTGGCTGGTTGGCTTTGACCGGAAAGAGGGCGACGTGGATGACATCATCGTGCGTTCTGAAGGTCAGGCGAGACAGTTAAAGCAAGTGCTACAACAGCAGGTGGATGCAGATCGTATCCGGATATTTGGTGTTGGGCCGCTAGCTCCACTCATGATGAAAGCAGGTGAAGCGGGGGTCTATATAATCCGCGAATAGGAGGCAGGGATGGCAACAGTCTCATTGGTTCTGGGTAGTGGTGGTGCAAGGGGATACGCGCACATTGGTGTCATCGAAGAGATAGAGCGTCGAGGCTACGATATTATTTGTATCGCTGGAAGCTCTATGGGGGCGTTGGTTGGCGGCGTGTATGCTGCAGGAGGTCTGGAGGCATACAAGGAATGGGTTGTCGGTCTGACCAAATTTGAGATCTTCAGGTTGCTTGATGTCACCCTTACGCGCGGTGCCATAAGAGGCGAGCGCCTGTTTCAGCGGCTTAATGATATGGTGGGTGATCCTGCCATTGAAGATCTGCCGCTAACTTATACTGCTGTCGCGACAGATATCGCGCGTCAAAAAGAGGTCTGGTTCCAGTCGGGCTCACTGCAAACTGCGATGCGTGCCTCCATCTCGGTTCCCGGTTTCTTTACGCCCTACGTTCACGAAAATCGGGTATTGGTTGATGGTGGGGTGCTCAACCCTCTGCCGATTATTCCCACCGTTGCTGCGCATGCAGATCTGATTATCGCAGTGGATCTTAATGCCCGCGACCCCAAGCATGAAGCCTTGAATTTACCTGACAACGCCTACTTAAACCGCAGCGGCGTCAGTGATAGCTGGCGTTTAGATTCGGTCTCGGCAGCTGGAAACACGAATGGAAACGGCAATGGGCATGCCAGCAATGATGCAGAAGGTCGCAAGCGTGAACCTCCTCGGGTGGGTGGGCGAATTGATGTTCTGCTGGACTCGGTAGAAGTGATGCAGGGAAGTCTATCGCAATACAAGATTGCCGGTTATCCGCCCGATCTGGTGGTGCCCATTCCACATGATCTCTGTCATTTTTTTGAGTTTTATCGGGCGGAAGAGGTCATCGAGGTGGGACGTCAGATCACTCGAGAACGGTTGGAGGCGCTTGAGAAAGGTGCGCTGGTCTAATTTGTCAGCGGTTATCTCGTTTAAGCAGTATGTACAGTGCACCTGTGCCGCCATCCCTGTCTTGTGCTGACGTGAATGCCAGTACGCCCGGCATTCTGCGTAACCATTCGTTAACATAAGATTTCATCAATGGTTGTTTGCCTGACTGGCTGTACGCTTTGCCGTGCACGACAATCACTGCGCGCATTTTTCGATTTAGGGCCATGCGAATAAAACGGCTCAATTCGTCACGTGCATCATCAATGGTGTAACCGTGCAGATCAAGCCCTTCTTCCCAGGGAATATGTCCTTGCTTCAGGCGCTTCAGTACGCGAAGTTGAACACCGGGTGCGGCGAAGATCAGCTCCTCATTGGACTCGACCAGATCTACGGCTTCGCTTGATAGGTTGTCGATTACTTTTTCTTCTTCAATCAAAGCCGCAGCGCGTTTCGCGTCGAGATTGATATCTTTGCGTCGCGTCGGTTTCAGATCGGCACGATCGTGAGAGTGTCGTTTGACTCCCTGCATAGCATCAGCAAAGGACAGCTCCTCATCGGAGCTGTCAGGTTTGGCGCGGTCTGACATGGCTTTTCAACCTAAATTTCATTAACATAGCGGCCCTTCTACGGAGTCTGTCGTACATACTCCCTGTGACCCTTAACGGGGCGATATTATCCGGTGAGTAATGATGAACGATCAAGACCCGATTAAAAATGAACTGCATACTTTGCGTGATTATATACGTTGGTGCATGAGTGCGTTTGGTGAACACGACGTGTTTTTCGGCCATGGCACTGACAACGCATGGGATGAGGCGGTGCAGTTGGTATTGGGTGCCGTGCATCTGCCGTGGGATGCGGACAAGGCGGTGTTGGATGGTCGTCTTACCTCCCAAGAGAAAGATAAGATTCTGGCGTTCATTGAAAAACGGGTACATGAACGCGTGCCATTGCCCTATCTGACGAATGAAGCATGGTTTTCAGGCATGCCATTTTATGTCGATGAACGCGTGATTGTTCCGCGCTCACCTATTGCTGAGCTAATTGATGCACAATTCGCCCCGTTTCTGAGGGAAGGGCCGGTAAATCGCATTTTGGATCTGTGTACGGGAAGTGGCTGTATCGGCATTGCTTGTGCGTATGCATTCCCGGAATCCGATGTGGATCTGGTGGATCTGTCCGATGATGCGCTAGATGTAGCCAGTATCAATGTAGCGCGGCACGAACTGGAGCAGCGGGTGATTCCTCGCCAAAGTGATCTGTTTAATGCGCTGAAAGGCGAGCGTTATGATCTGATCGTATCCAATCCACCGTATGTGAATGCTGAGGATCTGGCGTCGATGCCGGATGAATACGCTCATGAGCCTGAGTTGGCGTTGGGTTCCGGTGATGATGGTCTGGATATCACTAAGCGTATCTTGCGTGAAGCCAACGACTACCTGACTGATGATGGATTGCTTGTTGTTGAAGTGGGTAATAGCGAAGTGCATCTGATGGAGCAATATCCTCAATTGCCGCTGATCTGGCTGGAGTTGGAGCAGGGTGGAAATGGTGTGTTCGCCATTAGTGCGGCTGATCTGAAAGCGCACCGGGAAGAAATTTAAGCGAGGCGGTATACTTAGGCCTCTGTTAGCTGGCGTGAAAACGCTGGACGATGTTTATAAAAGTGGATTGAAACTATGTCAGGAAATAGCTTCGGAAAACTCTTTACTGTGACGACCTTTGGTGAGAGTCACGGCCCAGCGCTGGGTTGTATTGTTGATGGTTGCCCTCCTGGTATTGAGCTGAGCGCAGAAGATCTTCAGATTGATCTGGATCGCCGTAAGCCGGGAACGTCTCGTCACACGACTCAGCGTCGTGAGGATGATGTAGTCGAGATTCTGTCGGGTGTATTTGAAGGTAAGACAACAGGTACGCCGATTGGTCTGGTGATCAAAAACACCGACCAGCGGTCGAAAGATTACTCTAACATTGCTGAGACGTTCCGACCGGCTCATGCTGATTATGTCTACTCTCACAAATATGGTTTCCGCGATTACCGCGGTGGTGGTCGTTCTTCTGCACGTGAGACTGCGATGCGCGTTGCTGCCGGTGCAGTAGCGAAGAAGTTTCTGGCATCTAAAGGGGTTGAGGTTCGAGGGTATCTATCTCAGTTGGGTCCAATCGCGATTGATATGGAAAACTTCGACTGGAATGAAGTAGGTAACAATCCCTTCTTTTCGCCTGATGCTAAAAAAGCAGAAGAGATGGCACAGTATATGGATGAGCTGCGTAAAGAGGGTAACTCTGTTGGGGCAAAGATTTCTGTTGTCGCCAGTGGTGCGCCTGTTGGATTGGGTGAGCCTATCTTCGACCGGTTGGATGCCGAGCTGGCACATGCGCTGATGAGTATCAACGCGGTTAAAGGTATTGAGATCGGCGACGGCTTTGCATCGGTAGCGCAAAAAGGTACTGAGCACCGTGATGAGATGACCCCGGAAGGTTTCCTGTCCAATCATGCGGGTGGTATTTTGGGCGGTATCTCCACCGGTCAGGATATCATTGCTCATATTGCGTTGAAGCCAACCTCCAGCTTACGCTTGCCGGGTCGCAGTATTAACGACCGCGGTGAAGAGATCGAGGTTGTGACTAAAGGTCGTCATGACCCTTGTGTCGGTATTCGTGCAACGCCTATAGCAGAGGCGATGATGGCGATTGTGTTGATGGACCACTTCCTGCGCAATCGCGGGCAGAACGCAGATGTGACATCTGATTTGCCGGTGATTAAGTAATCTTTGGATTACCACTGGTTCGGCTGTAGTTTCAAATTACAGTTTTTGATATGCCCGGCATTGCAACCGGGCATATTGCGTATGGATAGTAATAAGGTGGGCTGCTTTTGCAGCCTTAACGCTTTTTTTGTGCGGCTGATATTCAGCTTGTGCACGAAGATGGTGAATATAAAAGATGACAACTTTGTACACTGAAAAATTATACGATGGTTACGGCCAGAGCTTCGAGATTGATGAAGTGCTGTTTGAGCAGCAAACAGATTCATGGCATCTGATTATCTTCCGTAACCGCTTTTTCGGTACTGTGATGGCGTTGGATGGAATCATCCAGACGACAGAGAAGGATGAGTTCGTATATCACGAGATGCTGACGCACGTGCCACTATTTGCACACGGCGATGCTAAAAAAGTGCTGATTATCGGCGGTGGTGATGGTGGTATTCTGCGTGAGGTGCTTAAGCATCCTGAAGTAGAGCAGGTGACGCAGGTTGAGATTGACCAGGCGGTTATCGATATGTGCAAAGAATACCTGCCGGGTCATTCTGCGGGTGCGTTTGACGATCCACGTGCAAAAATTGTGATTGCTGATGGTATGGACTTTGTTCAGCAGGATGGTGAGAAATACGATGTCATCATCTCTGACTGTACTGATCCAGTGGGTCCGGGTGAAGTGCTGTTCTCCAGTGATTTTTATCAGGGATGTAAAAAGCATCTGAACGAAGGGGGCATCTTTGTGGCGCAAAATGGCGTCGCCTATATGCAGGTTGATGAAGTGGTTACAACCCGTCGTCGTTTGAGTCCGTACTTTGCTGATCAGACCTTCTATGCAGCTGCTGTACCGACCTATGTGGGCGGTGTTATGACGCTGGCTTGGGGGGCTGATGACAGTCGCTTGCGTCAGCAGCCGCTGGAATTGCTGCAGGAGCGTTTTACTGCAAGTGGTATGAAAACCCGCTACTACAATCCAGCGGTGCATGCAGGCGCGTTTGCCTTGCCGCAGTTCGTATTGGATGCGCTGAGCGAGGCCTGATCCGGCCAGTTTTGGTGTTTTGAAAAGCCGGCGAAAGCCGGTTTTTTTGTTTTGCTATTTTCTATTGTGTCGCCTCTATCCAGATGGAGCTTTATGGTTAGTTTGCCTTACGCCCAATTATCCGGATTCTATTTTTTCTATTTCGCATTGCTGGGTGCGTTGGTCCCGTATTGGAGTCTGTATCTCAAATCTTACGGGTTCGGTGCAGAGACCATCGGATTGCTGATGGCGTTGTTGCACGCTACACGTATCGTTGCGCCCAATATATGGGGATGGCTGGCAGATAAAACCGGGCAGCGGTTGCGTATTGTGCAGGCAGGATCGTTTGTTACTTGCGTGATTTTTGTTGCTATTTTCTGGCAGGACGATGCCTTGGGAATTGCGATGGTGATGCTTGGATTCAGTTTTTTCTGGAATGCAGTGCTACCGCAATTCGAAGTCATCACGTTGTCTCATCTGGGTGAGAAGCGTGACCGCTACAGTCGTATCCGGCTCTGGGGGTCGATTGGGTTTATTGTTGCGGTGCTGGCCGTGGGTTGGGTGTTTGATTGGATCAGCGTGCGTGCGCTACCGATAATCATGCTGGTTATCATGGTGCTGATTTGGATAAATTCATTGTTTGTACCAGCACCAGCAGCGCTTCCTGCGAGTAAAGAAGTGGGTGATGGGTTTTTGAAGCTGCTGTTGCGTCCGCAGGTGATTGCGTTTTTTGTTATCTGCTTTCTCGTGCAATTTAGTCATGGTGCCTACTACACCTTTTACAGCGTACTGATGGAAAGCGTCGGTTTTAGTCGCGGTGAAATTGGTGTGCTATGGGCCATTGGGGTTGTCGCAGAGGTGGTCATTTTTATTTATATGCATACCCTGATACAGCGCTTTGGCCTGAGATGGATCATGATCGTCAGTCTGGTGCTGTGTGTTGTGCGCTGGCTGATGATCGGCTTGTGGCCGGAAGAGTTGGTGCTGATGGTGGTTGCACAAACGCTGCATGCTGCAACCTTTGGTACGCTTCATGCCGTTGGTATTGCACTTGTGCATCATTACTTCACAGATAAAACTCACGGTCAGGGGCAGGCGCTTTTTTCGAGTTTTGGGTTTGGGGCAGGCGGCGCGTTAGGCGCGGTTGTCAGTGGTTATCTGTGGGATGGACTGGGTGGGAGTTGGACATTCTATGTTTCAGCGGCTGTTGTTGCTGTCGCTATTGTGTTGGCTCTGGTCTGGATCAGGCCGGAAAAAGTGCAGCAAAATCCCGTTTAAAGTTGTTTTGCAGTGCAGTTTGTATAGTATTAGAGAAGATAACAAATAAAGTAGCATCAAGGAGTCGGGATGAAATTCAAGATAGATATCGAGATGAAACCCGAAGAGCTGCGCAAGGTTCTCGGGCTGCCAGATGTTGAAGGATTTCATGAGGATATGATGAATCGGATTCGCGAGCAGATGGACGCTGGCGTAGAAGGTTATGATCCTCTAACACTGTTCAAGCCGTATCTGAGTAGTGGGCTTGGCTCCATGGACGCGCTGCAAAAAATAATGCTGAGCATGATGACTAACCCCTATGGCGGGGGTAAGAGTTCCGAATAGTCGTATGTATCAGGGATTGGGTGGTCTTCGGAAGAGAGAGAACTGCTTTGCGTATTTTAAGAAAGTACACTAACCGTCGTCTATATGACACTTCACGCAGCTGTTATGTCACATTGGAAGATGTTAAAGCACTGGTTTTGAGCGGTGAGGCATTTCAGGTGCAGGATTCAAAAACCGGTGCTGACCTGACGCGTAATATTTTGCTACAGATCATTAGTGAGCAGGAAGCTCAGGGACATGGAACCTTGCTGACTAATCAGGTGCTGCAGCAGCTGATCCGTTTTTACGGGGACAGTATGCAGGGTATGATGAGCCAGTATCTGGAGCAGAGTATCGCTGCTTTTTTAGAGCATCAGGAGCGCATTCGCGAGCAGATGCAGACGATGATGGGAGCGGCGAACCCGCTGACCGTGATGAACCGCATCGCTGACCAGAACATGGCGATGTGGGGTGGAATGTTTACTCCTGAAAAAGGTGAGGAGCCGCACGTTGCTCCCGAGCCTGAGAAAGAGCAGGACAAGTAACTGCTCCATTGTGCCTGAGTTCTCAGGGCAATGAATCAATGAATACGCGTTCGATTGCATAGCGGCAGTCGGATGCGTACCTTTCTTTATGATTTTCCATTGTGTTACATCTGACTCTTATTGTGCAGCTTAAGCGCAGTGCCAACCTGTTGCGAGTCGAATACCTTAGGGTATGAGGAGCGTTGAGAAGGGTTAAGCACCTGCCGGCGAACAGGTGCGATTGATCAGTCGTGAGCGGTTAGCCAATTTACAATTTTGGGAGCGACCAGGGTCTGTGCTTTGCCAGATACAAAGACGCCGATATGTCCGCCGTGAACCTTCATCTCTTCGTAGTCAGAACTGCTGACATGGTTGGCCAGAGCTACTGAGGCCGCGGGCGGGACGAGGTGGTCAAAGCTGCCGTAGATATTCAGAACAGGCTGCGAGATGTTCGATAGGTCTACCTGATTGTCGCCAATCATCGCTTCGCCTTTGATTAGCTTGTTGTCATGGAAGAACTGCTTGATGAACTGTCTGAACGCTTCCCCGGCCTGATCAGGGCTGTCGTAGATCCATTTTTCCATGCGTAAAAAGCTCAAAGCGCTTTCTTCGTTTTCAAGCTGGTTTGGCATCCCAAGGTTTTTCTGAATGCCTAAACGCATGGGCATGAGTGAGTTGTAGGAGTCGTTGAGCATGCTTCCCGGGATGTTGCCGTAGGTGTCGACCGCAAGATCAGCATCCACTGAGCGTGCCAGGTGGGCCAGTAGGTTGTCTGGCGTATGGAAGTCGACCGGCGTCACCATGGTGATGAGGTTTTTGATCTTCTGCGGGTTCATTGCGGTATAGCACAGGCTGAATGTCCCACCCTGACAGATTCCCAGCAAGTTGATCTGATCTTTGCCGCTCCGTTCGCGTACGTGATCTACGCAGTTGTTCAGGTATTCGTTAATGTAGTCATCGAGATCAAGATAGCGATCTGCAGCATCCGGGTAACCCCAGTCGATGACATAAACTTCCTGACCTTGTTCCAGCAGGCGCAATAGAATTGAGCGTTCGGGCTCTAGGTCAATCATATATGGGCGATTCACCAGCGCGTAACAGATAAGTACGGGTGTGGTGTTAGCCGGTTTGCCAATGGGCGCATAACGATGGAGGCGTAACTTGTCTTCCCGATACACTTCCTCCTTAGGCGTTTGGCCAACATCGACCTCTTTCAGCTTCTGGAGTGTGTTGTAGCTTTTCAGAAGCTTGCGGTTGAAGTCGAATAACTCTTCGGCAACCTTTGCGGGCTTAAGGTGTATTGAGTCCATCGTTTACTCCTTCAGCTTTTTCTTCAGAGCGGTGACTTCGCCACGCAAACTTGTGATTTCGTTGCGCATTTCATCCAGTAGCTCTTTAAATGTCTGATTTTGCAGCTCGGTAACCGCATCATTGAGTGTGTTGATTTGGCGACGAGTATGGCGCATCTCTTTACGTAACTGGTGCTGGCGATGCAAGGCGGTATCTAATCCCTTGCGAGTCGCTAATCCCGCAGACTGGAAGTAGACGTCGCGCGCATTTTGAGCAAAGTTACGCAGGGACATCAGGGCGTTGCTGATGCGCCCATGGGCTTGTTGATACACATCGGTGAACACGGTGTCTGAGTACGCTGATTCGTAGCTTTCGACCCAGATGTTGTGCAGCTCGTGAAGGGTTTCAATGGGCTGTTCACGCTGAGCAATTCTGGAGGTCATGCGAGAGCTGGCTTTCTTATTGATCTCGCCGTAATGATTGATATAGGCAGATAGCGCTTCCTGATACTCAAGTAACAGGCGAATGGCTTCGCGGCTGTTTGCCTGCAGTTCCGGGTTAGACCCAACAACAGGTGTTTCCAGTAAGCTTTTCATCCCGCTGATGAACGGGTTCTCAAACAGCAGATCGTCATGGAAGCTGTGCGTCTTAAACAGGGCTGCGACTTGTTCAGGAAGCTGCCACTGGCGCATCAGCAGTTCAGTGGTCTGCTTCTGCATATACTTCTGAAACTCGCTCACGGCTGAGTCTATCTGCTGATCCCCGGCGCTATTGCGGAACTGCCGGATCAGGTCCTCGCCGTAAGTGTTGAAGTTGTGTGACTGGGCGCTGAGTACGTCCATCAGTTGTGAAAACTGTTGCGGCAGGGCTTCTCCGGCAGAGGACTGATAGCGCTTGATAAACTCAAGCCAGCCTTCCGGGTTTTTCAGCTCGTCGGAACTTTCTCCCAGTGTTTGCCAGTAGGCGTTCTGGGCTTCAAGCCAGTTCTTCATCTGCTGATTCAGCTCATCTGACACGGCAGTTCTCTCCTTCGGTAATGCCAATGCCCTGCGAGTTAGAGGGATTGGCGTATGGCTCGTCACTGATTAGCCAGCTAAGCCTAACAAACTTAGGAAATACTATTACAACTAGGCGGCAACTTATACCTGTGTGGCGTTTTCTATTTCGCTACAGGAAGCATGTCAACGAGATGTCGGGCGGCGTTAGATAGCGTTCTGTCCCGATGATGAATGACACCTAGTTGCCGATAAACCAGTTCTGCATCAACGGGTAGTACCTTCAGGTCTTCTTTGATGAGTGACTCTGGCAGCAGGCTCCAGCCAAGGCCGATAGAGATCATCATGCGGATAGTGTCGAGATAGTTAGTCGACATCCCTACGTTTAATTGTAGGTTGTGGCGATCAAATAGCTGTTCAACGAGTTCCCGGGTGAAGGTGTTCTGGTCGGGCAGGATGGCCGTGTACTGAGTGAGTTCGGTCAGACTGACCCGCGTTTTGTTTGCAAGCGGATGCTCGCGAGAGACTACGTACCTTAATGCATCATGCCAGATCGGTATGGAGCGGATGGCTTTATCAGGCGATGGGGATAGGGTTATAAGTGCAAGTTCCAGATCGCCCCGTAATACGCCTTCGTAAGCCACTTCCGATTCATCGAAGCGAAGGTCCAGTTTGACTTTCGGGTAGCTGGCGGTGAACGCGCGCAGTATCGGCGGTAGACGATGTAAGCTCACATGATGGCTGGCTGCGAGAGAAAGCGTGCCAGTAACTTCTCCTGATAAGTTGCTGATCGCTCTGCGGGCATCATCCAGCTCAAGCAAAATCTGATGAGCGCGAGGTAGGAGAGCTTGTCCTGCCTCGGTAAGCGAGACCTGTCTGCCAATTCGATCGAATAGACGGCTATTGAGTTGATCTTCGAGTAGTGCGACCCGCTTACTGACAGCTGATTGCGTCAAAAAAAGCTGGTGGGCGGCTTTGGAAAATGACTCGCTATTCGCAACCGCAACGAATGCTTGCAGGGTATTAGTATCCATAAAAATTCCTCAATAGATGCATGTATTGTTTTCTATTCCTATTTGGAATTCAATGAATAAAAAATATGAATTTGTGTTGTTTGAATGCCTGTTCTAGGATGGTTCCAGCAGATGGCGAGATGCACTGTTTAGTGAGCAACTAAGGCGGTCTCGATCATCGACCGGAATAAGAAAAGTGAGGACATCACAATGGCTGGCAAGACCCTTTACGACAAACTTTTTGATGCGCATTTAGTGCGCCAGAATGACGACGGTAGTTCCTTGATTTACATCGATCGTCAGGTGCTGCATGAGGTAACTTCTCCGCAGGCATTTGAAGGTCTGCGTCTGGCGGGTCGTCAGCCGTGGCGCGTGGATGCGAATATTGCGACACCGGACCACAACGTGCCTACAACGCCGCGTGCTGGTGGTGTAGATGAGATCGTTGATCCGGTATCAAAAATCCAGGTTAAAACTTTAGATGCGAACTGTGATGAGTTCGGCATTCTTGAATTTAAAATGAACGATCAGCGTCAGGGTATCGTTCACGTTATGGCTCCAGAGCAAGGTGCCATTCTGCCGGGTGTGAC
This sequence comes from Oceanospirillaceae bacterium, assembly GCA_023954795.1. Classification (GTDB taxonomy): domain Bacteria; phylum Pseudomonadota; class Gammaproteobacteria; order Pseudomonadales; family Balneatricaceae; genus Pontibacterium. The sequence goes on from JAGSHA010000001.1 coordinate 41,104, forward strand.
CGCTGTGTGTGGTGATTCCCATACTGCAACATTGGGTGCTTTAGGTGCGCTGGCTCATGGTGTAGGTACTTCTGAAGTTGAGCACGTATTGGCGACGCAGTGTCTGATCACCAAAAAAATGAAAAACATGCTGGTGCGTGTTGATGGTGAGTTAGGTGCTGGTGTTACACCAAAAGATGTGGTGTTGCATGTGATCGGTGTTATTGGCACGGCGGGTGGTACAGGTTATGCCATCGAGTTTGGCGGTGATGTATTCCGCAACATGTCGATGGAAGGTCGTATGACTGTATGTAACATGGCGATCGAAGCGGGTGCGCGAGTGGGCTTGGTCTCCGTAGATCAGATCACGCTGGATTATGTCGAAGGCCGTCAATATGCGCCAAAAGGTGAACAGTGGGATCAGGCGGTAGCGGCATGGAAAGGTCTGGTTTCTGATGACGATGCTGAATTTGATGAGCTGGTTGTGATCAATGGGTCAGATATTGCGCCTCAGGTAACTTGGGGTACGTCCCCTGAAATGGTTGTCAGTGTTAATGATCAGGTGCCTAATCCGGCAAACGAGTCTGATCAGGTGAAGGTTGACGGTATTAACCGTGCGCTGGCGTATATGGGATTGGCAGCAGATCAGAAGATCACGGACATCCAGTTGGATCGTGTGTTTATTGGTTCCTGCACTAACTCCCGTATTGAAGACTTACGCTCTGCTGCTGAAGTTGTGAAAGGCCGTCAGGTTGCCGGTAATATCATTCAGGCATTGGTTGTGCCAGGTTCCGGTTTGGTGAAAGAGCAGGCCGAGAAAGAAGGTTTGGATAAGATCTTTACGGAAGCCGGTCTGGAATGGCGTGAGCCGGGTTGCTCCATGTGTTTGGCGATGAACCCTGATAAGTTGGGTGCCGGTGAGCATTGTGCATCGACCTCTAACCGCAACTTCGAAGGGCGTCAGGGCTTTGGTGGACGTACCCATTTGGTGAGTCCGGCTATGGCAGCTGCGGCAGCAATTGCTGGCCACTTCGTCGACGTGCGTGAATTTGTGAAACAGTAATAAGGAGAGCGATAATGAAAAAATTTACCAAGATGACTGGTATCGCGGCTCCGCTGGATCGCGCAAACGTTGATACCGATATGATCATTCCTAAGCAGTTCTTGAAGTCAATCAAGCGTTCCGGTTTTGGCCCGAACTTGTTTGATGAGCTGCGTTATTTGGATGAAGGTCAGCCGGACCAGGATTGCAGTGGTCGTCCGCTGAACGAAGAGTTTGTTTTGAATAAGCCGCGCTACCAGGGCGCAAGTGTGCTGTTGGCGCGTGAAAACTTTGGTTGTGGTTCCAGCCGTGAGCATGCACCTTGGGCGCTGGAAGATTTTGGTATCTGTACCGTGATCGCGCCAAGCTTTGCAGAAATCTTTTTCAATAACTGCTTTAAAAATGGCTTGTTGCCAATCGTGCTGAACGAAGAGCAGGTTGATCAACTGTTTAAAGAAGTCGATGGTGCTGAAGGTTATGAGTTGACTGTTGACCTGGAGGCGCAGGTGGTTGTGACGCCTTCCGGTGAAACCATGGCGTTTGAAGTGGATGACTTCCGTAAGCATTGTTTGCTGAACGGTTTGGATGATATTGGTCTGACATTGCAGTACGCTGATGATATCAAAGCGTATGAAGAGAAGGCGCGCCAGCACTCTCCGTGGCTGTTTGACGCAATCAAATAACTGGGTGTAGCGCTGGCTGCACCGTTTAAGAATATGTACGGCAGCATGCGTGCTGCCTTTTTAACATAAAGGAATTACACAATGAGTAAGAAAGTCCTGCTGCTGCCGGGTGATGGTATTGGTCCTGAGATCGCTGCTGAAGCGCGCAAAGTACTGGATCTGGTAAACGATCAGTTCTCTCTGGGTCTGGAGATGGATGATGCGCTGGTGGGCGGTGCTGCAATCGATGCAGAAGGTGACGCGTTGCCAGCAACAACCTGGGAAAAGGTTGAAGCGGCGGATGCAATCCTGCTGGGAGCAGTGGGTGGTCCTAAGTGGGATACACTGCCGCCGGCAGAGCGTCCTGAAAAAGGTGGTCTGCTGAAGATTCGCGCACAGCTGGATCTGTTCGGCAACCTGCGCCCTGCGATCCTGTACCCGCAGCTGGCACATGCGTCTACGTTGAAAGAAGACGTTGTATCCGGTCTGGATATCCTGATCGTACGTGAGTTGACCGGTGGTATTTACTTTGGTGAGCCTCGTGGTATCAAAACCAAAGAGAACGGTGTGCGTGAAGGTTACAACACCTATGTGTACGACGAAGAGCAGATCCGTCGTATCGGTCGTGTTGCATTCGAAGCGGCAATGAAGCGTGGTAAGCGTCTGTGTTCTGTCGATAAAGCAAACGTGCTGGAAGTCACCATGCTGTGGCGCGAAGTGATGGAAGATCTGTCCAAAGAGTACCCGGAAGTAGAGCTGTCCCACATGTATGTGGACAACGCAGCAATGCAGCTGGTGCGCGCGCCTAAGCAGTTTGACGTGATTGTAACTGGCAACATGTTCGGTGACATCCTGTCTGATGCGGCGGCAATGCTGACCGGTTCTATCGGCATGCTGCCATCGGCGTCTCTGGATGTGAACGGTAAGGGTATGTACGAGCCTTGTCACGGTTCCGCACCTGATATTGCAGGTCAGGGTATTGCAAACCCGCTGGCGATGATTATCTCTGCAGCGATGATGTTGCGTCACTCTCTGGGTATGGAAGCACCAGCAGCGAAAATCGAAGCTGCGGTTGACGTTGTGCTGGATCAGGGACTGCGTACAGGTGATATCTGGTCTGAAGGTATGCAGAAAGTTAGCACTGTTGAAATGGGTGATGCTGTCGTAGCTGCGTTGAAGAGCTAAGCACGGCGCAGAAAGACTGATAGCTTGAAAGGGCTATTTATTGCATAATATCTGCCGCTATAAAGGCAGTGTAATCGGCCTCTGCTGGTGAGTAGGGGCCGATTTGTTATTTTTAGAACAATCCAAGTTTTTGGTGAAATAGATGAAACGTGTAGGTTTTGTTGGCTGGCGTGGAATGGTGGGTTCCGTGTTGATGCAACGCATGATGGAAGAGCGTGATTTCGATCAGATCGAAGAACCGGTCTTCTTCACCACATCTCAGGTAGGACAGGCTGGGCCGAATATTGGTAAAGATATTCCAGCACTGAAAGATGCAACATCCATTGATGATCTCAAACAGATGGATGCCATTATTTCCTGTCAGGGTGGTGACTACACGAAGCAGGTTTACGGCGCGCTGCGTGAAGCGGGCTGGAATGGTTACTGGATCGATGCGGCATCCTCCTTGCGTATGGATGATGAAGCAATCATCGTACTGGATCCGGTAAACATGAACGTCATCAAAGACGGTCTGTCCAGCGGTGTAAAAACCTATGTTGGCGGTAATTGCACCGTATCCCTGATGCTGATGGGTTTGGGTGGTCTGTTCAATGCGGGTCACATCGAGTGGATGACTTCCATGACGTATCAGGCTGCATCCGGCGGTGGCGCGCGTCACATGCGTGAGCTGATCTCGCAGATGGGTATCATTAAAGAATCTGTTGCGACTGATCTGGCGAACCCTGCGAGCGCTATTCTTGATATCGATCGTCAGGTTGCTGAGACTATTCGAAGCGATGCGATGCCCGTCGATAACTTTGGTGTGGCACTGGCGGGTTCTCTGATTCCTTGGATCGATACTAAGCTGGATAACGGCCAGAGTCGTGAAGAGTGGAAAGCATACGCAGAAACTAACAAAATTCTGGGTCTGGGCGATAGCCCGATTCCAATCGACGGTACCTGTGTGCGTATCGGTGCGATGCGTTGTCATAGTCAGGCGTTCACCATCAAGCTGAAGCAGAACCTGCCTATGGACGAAATCGAAGGCATGCTCGCAGAAGCCAATGATTGGGTTAAGGTGATTCCGAATGATCGTGATATTACTGCGGCTGAGTTAACGCCTGCGAAGGTGACGGGTACATTGAGTGTGCCAGTTGGCCGTCTGCGCAAGATGAATTTGGGTGATGAGTACCTGAATGCATTCAGCGTGGGTGATCAGCTGCTGTGGGGGGCTGCAGAGCCTCTGCGTCGTATGCTACGTATTCTGCTGGAAGACTAGTTCAAGCAGAGATACAGTCGATACAATCTTTCAAAGATGAATGCGTTCATTTGTCTTTATAAAAATCCAGCCCGGCATTGTTCGGGCTGATTTGTTTCCGGGGTTTTAAATGGAAAGAAGTTTTAACATCGCAATTGTAGGCGCCACGGGTTTGGTCGGTGAAGCGATGCGAGAGATATTGGAGCAACGCGAATTTCCTGTTGGTGAGTTGTATTTGCTAGCAGGCGAGCGTTCGGCAGGGCAAAGTCTACAGTTTCGCGATAAGTCACATAAAGTGGGATTGTTGCAGGATTTTGACTTCTCTCAGGTTGAAATTGCGCTGTTTTCTGCGGGTAGCGACGTGTCCATGCAGTACGCTCCAATTGCTGTAGATGCAGGATGCGTGGTGATTGATAACACGTCTTGTTTCCGCTATGACCCGGATGTTCCGCTGGTGATTCCAGAGGTTAACCCGGAAATGGTGGGTGAATACCGTAATCAGGGCATTATTGCGAACCCGAATTGTTCAACGATTCAGATGTTAATGGCGCTGTCTCCCATTCATCGTGAGGTGGGTATTGATCGTATCAATGTTTCTACGTATCAAGCTGTTTCAGGCTCTGGCCGTAAAGCGGTAGAAGAGCTGGCGGGTCAGACGGCACGTTTGCTCAATGGGTTGAGTGTCGATCCGGACGTCTATCCGAAACAAATCACCTTTAATGTGCTGCCGCAGATAGACGCCATGCAGGACAATGGTTATACCCGCGAAGAGATGAAAATGGTGTTGGAAACCCAGAAAATTCTGGGCGATGACAGCATTCGGGTAAATCCAACGTGTGTGCGTGTTCCTGTATTCTTCGGGCACTCTGAGTCGTTGCATGTAGAAACGCGTGAACCCATTTCTGCAATGGACGTGCGCAACTTGCTTGAAGTGATGCCGGGCGTTGAGGTGGTTGACGAGCTAGACGAAGAGGGTGGTTATGCGACTCCGGTGACAGAGGGTGTTGGTAAGGATGACGTATTTGTCAGCCGAATTCGCGAAGATATCTCCTCCCAGAGCGGCATAAACATGTGGGTCGTGTCAGATAATGTGCGTAAAGGTGCTGCATTAAACAGTATTCAGATTGCTGAACTCTTGATCCAACAGTACCTCTAGGGTAAAAACATAAAGTAATTTCTGGGAGTTAGGTGACCTTCAGCGCTGGCTTAGGTTAGGATTGGCTGCTGTGCCGGGCTCCCGGTTAATTGTTTCGATGGTTTACACAGGAAGAATGGATTTGCGCAAGCTGGTTACCAGTCTTGTATGTGCAGGCGCACTAGCGGCTTCTTCGGCTCAGGCGCTAGATTTAGGCGCACTGCACGTATATTCCGCAGCAGGCGAACCGCTTGATGCAGAAATTCAGCTTCTCGATGTTGAAGGATTGTCTGCTGACGACATTCGTCCTCGCTTTGCTGGCGTGGATGATTTGGCCATTTCTGGCCTGGACAGTAAGCGTTATCTGTCTGATGTGCGTTTTTTCGTGGCGATAGAAAACAATCAGTCGGCAACTTTGCGTCTTGTTTCAGATGAACCTATCGATCATTCTTTTTTGAGCTTTCTGCTTGAGGTTAATTGGACCGAAGGACGATTGTTGCGTGAATATACCGCACTCTTGAAAGAGCCTCTGAATAAGCCTTCCCGCCAGATATCTCCGGCAACACCAAAGCAAGAATCGCAGCCTGTTCTGATTGCAGAGGTCGCTAAGGAAGTACCTGCGACTAAACCCACGATTAATGTCCCAATTCCAAAAGCTAATCAGCCTGAGAAGGTCGCGTCGCCAGTCTCCCTAACTGAGGTGGCTGATGTGCCAAGCCCGGCTTCGGCAATAAACAGGGAAGAGGTTGGCGCGAAAAAAGCGGAAAAAAACGTATCGTCGAAAAAAGAAAATACGGATGAGCCCAAAGCTTATGCCGTCGATATGACGATTGATGCCGTAGAAAGTGAGCCTGAATTTTTAGCCGTCAAAGCAGATAGATCAAATGCAGATCTAAAGCCCGCGGAGGTTGTGGAGCGTTCCCGTCATATAGAGGTTCAGCAACCTGTTATGGTGCGTTCTTCTGAGCAGATTATCATTCGCCGAAAAGAGCCAGCGAACCCGCTGTCCGAAGAGCTGGAGAATGTAGCGGCGAAAAACTTGCCTGAACACAGAGAAACCATCAGGTCTGCTACGCCGGTGCTCAGTGCAGGTTTGATTAAGGTGGGGGCAAAAGAAACGCTGTGGGATATCGCGCAACGTAATAGTCCATCGTCGGCCTATAGCAATCAGCAGGTGATGGTGGCGCTGTATGAGAAGAACCCTCAGGCGTTCGTCGACGGTGATATCAATCGAATGAAGGGTTCTGCTGTTTTGACGCGTCCATCAGAAGGTGAGGTTCAGCGTCACGATGCTTCCCAAGCGCTGCGGTTCATTCGTGATCGATTGAATGAATCACAGCGTCTGGCGGCGAAAGAGTTGAATGTTGCGTCATCGGCTAAAGAGGTTGTTGTTGGGGCAAAAGAGACGCTTTGGGATATCGCGGTTAAATATCGTGCAGGACCAGAAGTGAACACCCGTCAGATGATGTTGGCAATCGTAAAGAAAAATCCTCGTGCATTTGATAACGGCAATATCAACAGGATGCGCAGAGGTGTCGTGCTGGAAATGCCGTCTGCCGAAGAGCTCAAAATGTGGTCTGAAAAGGAAGCCTCTGCGGAGGTGCGCCGACAGATCTCGGATTGGCGTCAGAATAAAGAATTAGGCGCAGTGAAGGGAGCTGGCGAGCAAAAGCCCGTTATGGAAACGACTATCAGTTCATCGTCAGTTATAGCGCAGCCTGTGGCTACATTAGGCGGTTACAGCTCCCGTGAACTTGTCATCGGTAAGCAAGAAACGTTATGGAGTATTGCAATAAATAACTTGCCTGATGCATCGGTTACGACCGGTCAAATGATTAAGGCAATTATTAAGAAAAACCCTCATGCATTTGTTGACGGTGATATGAATTCGATGCGTGTGGGTGAAACGCTGGAAATGCCTTCGCTTGCGGATATAGAGAGCGAGAGGTAGGGGTTAATTGTGAGCCGCAACGGCCGATATGTAATGCTTAATGAATGGTAGTAGGCGGGTTTTGGTGTGATCAGCGGTGTTGTGAAGGTGATTTTACAGAAGTTACTTTCGTCTATTTGTTTAACCCGCGTCACGAGTCGCTTGACCCAGCTGTACGATATAAATAATACTTCTTCGATATTTTCGGAATCGGCAACTCTATGATTTTTACGAAAATTTTAGAGAAAACGTAACAAGGAAACTGATGATGCTGCGCAAACTCGCTGTAAGCCTTGCTCTGGCAGGGATACTGAGCACGTCAAATGCTTATGCGCTAGGCCTTGGGGATATCAGAATCAATTCGGCGCTGAATGAGCCGCTTGATGCTGAAATTCAACTGCTGGAAGCCCGCAAGCTGAACCCGCTCCAGATTCAGCCTCGTATGGCGGATATTGACGAGTATGTACTTGCCGGTATCGATAAGCAGCGATTTCTATCTGATGTTAGTTTTAAAGTTTTTGTCGGGCCGGATGGGAAAGGGCGTATTCGTCTGACCAGTCCGAATCCGATCAAAGAGCCATTCCTGAATTTTCTAGTCGAACTGAATTGGCCGAACGGTCGGTTAGTTCGCGAATACACTCTACTGTTAGACCCTCCGGTTTATAATCCGATTAGACAGCGTCTTGCGGCGCAGCCAACACTCCCTGCGCGTACGCAAACGGCAGCGGTAACTCCAGCACGTCAGGTTGCTCCAGTTAAGAACATACGCACGGAGATGGATACTCAGCGTCAGGTCTTTGTTGATGTGCATGATTCGTTATGGGGCATTGCCGATAAACATCGCCCGAATGAGTCTGTCACAAAAAGTCAGATGGCATTGGCCCTGCTGAAGAAAAACCCGGATGCATTTGTAGATCAAAACATTAACCACATGAAGGCCGGCGTTGTGCTTAGTTTGCCAACACTGGATGAGGTTAATGCGTTAACACCGCAGCAGGCGGCAGCTGAGGTTCAACGACAGAATCGACAGTGGAAAAACCGCAATCAAAAGCCTGCACAGCCAGCCAAGCCGCTGGTAGCGACGGTTAAACCTAAGACGCAGGCCGTACCTGCGAAGCCTGCAGCGGCTGTTGAGCCCGTACTTGAAGACAAGCCGCTTATTGTTGCGGTGAAACCAGTCGAGGTTCAGGAAGAGGCTGCGGCAGATAGTGAAGCAATTAGGGCGCTTGAAGATGCGCGTGTTGCGCTGGAGCAGGAGCTGGAAGCGACTAACGGTGAACTGACTGAGCTGCGCGCTGAAAACGAGTTGCTCAAAGATCGCCTCGACATGATGCAGACTCAGCTGGCGGCTATTCAGGATACGCTGGGTACTAAAGATGGAACCATTGCACAACTCGAAGCGATTATCGAAGACCAGCGGGTCCGCTTGGAAGAAAAAGACAAAGGCTTTGTTGCCAAGCTGATGGAAGACCCAATGCTGCTGGCTAGTATTGGTGGCGGTTTGATCGCAATTCTTGTTGCGGTGTTGCTTATTGTGTTCTTACGCCGTCGCAAGGCGAAGAAAGCAGAAGATGAGTCTGGCTCGGATGGTGATCTTGCAGCGGCAGCAGCCGCAGGCGCAGCAGCGGTTGTTGCAGCAGATGCGATCGCTGAAGAGGATGAGGCCGAGAAAGATTTGTCAGACGATGTCGCTGAAACCCCTGAAATGGGTGACGATATTGCGGATGTCTCCGTTGACGACGATATGGATGACCTGTCTGATCTTGATCTGGATATGGACCTGGATTTGGATCTGGAGGCGGGTTCTGTTGATCAGGTCACTGCGGATGCCGATGATGATCTGGATGCGCTGCTTGAAGATGACGAATTTGATCTGGGTTTAGACGAATCCGACGTCGCTGATGACACCGTTGATGCAATAAAAACGGACGTCATCGAAGAAGATGTTGACGACGCTGAGCTTGAAAAGCTGCTGGCGGAAGATTTGGGTGAGGACCTTTCCGCAAGTTCGTTGGATCTGGATGCGGATCTTGACGACGGAGATCTTGAATTCAGTGCCGGAGAAGATGTTGTTGCAGGTGATAGTGATGCCTTGGATGACATCCTGAGTGCCGGCAATGATTCTGACTTAGAATTTACACCACAAAGTGCAACCACTGAAGACGAAACCGACGAGGTTGAGTTTGATCTGGAAGGCATGGGGTTGGACGACCTGGAAGCGGACACCGGCGTCAGTGATGAGCTGGACTTCAATGTTGGCGATGATCTGGATGCCGATGATCTATTGGGTGCAGCAGCACCAGATCAAGGTGCGGAGCCTGATGTTGAGGCAGACGATATCGATGCTTTATTGGCTCAAGCCTCTAAGGACATCGAATTATCAACGGATTTGACTGTTGATGAACCTGAAACCGAAGCGTTGGCGGATGAGACCCTTGATTCGGACCTGGATACATCTGCACTTGATGCTGATCTTGAGGCTTTGCTTGCGGAAACTGAGCAGGTCGCAGATGAAACAGATCAGGCATTTTCCCAGGAAGGTGACGATCTGGATATTGACGATCTACTGGAGAGCGTCACCGCGGCTGAAGAAGACAGCGTTGCGGAATTATCAGATGCGGACGCGTTTGATGTTCTGATGTCAGAACCTGCCGAGGTTGAAGTGCCTGAGCAGGATGAAGTACTTGACGTTGATGATATTGATGCCTTGTTGAACGAAGTATCAATGTCTGAACAGCCATTGGAATCAGCTGTAGATGCTGACACTGAAGCTGAAGATACCGTTGATAATATCGACGATATTCTAGCAGAGGTGCAAGGCTCAGAGGATGAGGCGGATGTCGATGTTCTCATGCAGGATTTGTCAGAGCTGTCACTTGATGAGCCTGATGAATTAGCTGAAGTCACTGAAGATGCGGCGGATGCTGTAGACCTTGATGACCTGTTGGAGTTGGATGAATCTTCTGGCGACGAGTTGGCTGAGGTCGATGATCTGGATGCATTGTTAGCGGATATTGAAGTCGAGACTCCGTCTGAAACTGACGATGTACTTGAGCTGGATGACGATCTCAGTGATCTGCTTTCAGATGCTGACATGGATGCAGGTTCTGTAGAACTTGATGCAGATCTGCCTTCTGAAATCGATGCTGAAAATGATCTGACTGATGATCTGGATGCATTGCTTGAATCGGTTGCAGACGTTGATTCCATTGAGTCTGATGCTCAAGCGTCGGATGAATCCACTTTTGATGCAGAGATTGAGTCTTTGCTCAACGAAGTTGTCGAAAAAACCGAAGAGTCCACTGACTCTGTTGTTGAGCCTGAGCCTGAGCCTGAGCCTGAGCCTGAGCCTGAGCCTGAGCCTGAGCCTGAGCTCGACTTGGATGATCTGGGTGATTTTGATCTGGATTCAATGTCAGATCTTGCTCCAGCACTGGATGCGTCGCCAGAGCTTGTTTCAGAGGAGCTAGAATTAGCGCCAGGTGATACGGAAGCGGAAGTTGGTGAGCTCGATAGTCCGCTGGAAGTAGAAAATCTGGATGATGTTGATCTTGATCTCGGCGACATGGATCTGTCTGATCTTCTGGAGGAGGTCGCAGCATCAGAAGAAGCTGATGTTCCTGAAGGGTTGGAATTGCCAGTCGAGCTTGAGAGCCCGGCTAGTGACGAGTTAGATGCTCCTCAGTCTTCCTCTGATGAGTCTTCGCTGGAAGAGCTAGCAGAATTAGACGACCTTGATCTGGCCGAAATGATGGCGGATTTAGGGTCGGTCGAAGAGGTTGATCTATCTGAGGTTGAATCTGATCTGGATGCCGATCTTGCAGCGTTGGATAGTTCTCTTGAAGATTTAGAGAATAAGGCAGTGCCTGCTAATCCGGTAGAAGAGGAGCTGACAGCCAATATTGTTCATGACCTTGATGCAGAGCTGGATAGTGAACTGCAATCTCTGCTTGATGGCTCGGATGGTGATATAGAACTGGAAGAGGTTGATGCAGACGAAGAAGATTTGGCAGACATCGATGGCTGGTCTTTGCTTGAAGGTGCTGATGAAGTAGAAACTAAGCTTGATTTGGCGCGTGCGTATATGGATATGGAAGACGCAGACGGTGCGAAAGATATCCTAAAAGAGATTGTTCAAGAAGGCAGTGACAAGCAGAAGCAGGAAGCAGCTGTCTTGCTGGAGAGTATTAAGCAGTAACTTATGTCTGAAGTATCTCAAGAAACATCTGGAGCGATTTCGATCGCTCCTTATCGTTATGCCCTGTGTATCGAGTATCAGGGGACCCATTATCGCGGTTGGCAGATTCAAAAAGATGTCGTCAGTATTCAGGAAACGCTTGAGAAAGCGTTATCTGTAGTTGCCAATGAGGCAGTGCATGTTATTTGTGCAGGGCGTACTGATGCGTGTGTTAATGCCACTTACCAGATCGTTCACTTCGAAACGTATGCAAAACGTACGGAACGTGCCTGGATCATGGGGACCAACACCAATCTGCCGGATGATATTGCCGTTAAGTGGGCAGTGCCGGTACCGGATAGTTTTCATGCTCGCTTTTCAGCCCAACAGCGTCGTTATCGTTATGTCATTCTGAGCGCCCCGGTGAAGCCAGCCTTGATGGCTAAAGGTGTAACCTGGACGTTTAAGGAGCTTGATCTTGAACGCATGAATAAGGCCGCCGCGTATTTGGTGGGCGAGCATAACTTTAACTCCTATCGCGCTGTTAATTGTCAGGCGAAGAGCCCGATTCGGGAAGTACGTGAGTTAAACGTATATAAAAGCGGGCAGCTGATTGTAATTGATGTCGCTGCAAACGCTTTCTTGCATCATATGGTGCGAAACATCGCCGGTGTGTTGATGGAGATCGGTTGTGGTGAAGCTGAGCCCGTTTGGGCAAAAGAGGTTCTGGAAGCTCAGGATCGGAGGCAAGGCGGCGTGACTGCACCACCTTACGGTCTTTATTTTGTCGATGTGCATTACCCGGAAGAGTTTTCATTGCCTAAATCTGAGCTAGGGCCCTATTTCCTTACCGCTGCGGACTGACACTCGGCTTAAGCATCTGATAGTATATTGGGTTTTCCGGGCATGAATATCGTGAATAGAACACGTATCAAAATCTGTGGGATTACGCGACAAGAAGACGCGGATGCTGCAGTAACGGCAGGTGCTGACGCGCTGGGATTTGTATTCTATGAACCGAGTCCGCGTAATGTGAACGAGGATCAGGCAGCTGAGATTATTCGCAACCTGCCTGCATTTGTTACTAGTACGGCTTTATTTGTGAATGCAGATGTTGCGTTTGTTCAGCGTGTTATTGATTCAACAGGTTTGGATCTGCTGCAGTTTCATGGTGACGAAGATGTCGCTTATTGTGAGCAGTTTGATCGACCTTATATGAAAGCGATACGCATGAAGCCGGGTGTTGATATACAGGCTGAATGCGAACGTTATACCAGCGCCACGGCGATCTTGCTCGATGCTTATCGTCCGGGTGTTCCGGGTGGAACCGGAGAGTCTTTTGACTGGGATCGAATCCCTTCAGGGTTGAAGAAACCTATTGTACTTGCCGGTGGTCTGGAACCGGATAATATTCGTAGAGCGGTTGAAACCGTGCGTCCCTTTGCCGTTGATGTCAGCGGTGGTGTAGAAGCCAGCAAAGGGATTAAAGATAAAGCAAAACTTGAGAAGTTTACGTTAGAGGTAACCCGTGCCAAATAAAGCTGATCTCTCCGCAATTGCGCAGATGCCCGATGAACGTGGGCATTTTGGTCCCTATGGTGGTCGTTTTGTATCCGAGACCCTAATGGCTGCCCTGAAACAGCTGGAGGAGACCTACGAGCGCTTGTGGCGAGACCCAGACTTTCAGGCCGAATTTGATAACGATCTGGCGCATTATGTTGGTCGTCCTTCACCGCTGTATCATGCGACCCACCTGACAAAGCTTTGCGGTGGCGCACAGATCTATCTTAAGCGTGAAGATCTGAACCACACCGGTGCGCACAAGGTGAACAACACTATTGGTCAGGCGCTGTTGGCGAAATACACCGGTAAGCCACGTGTTATCGCTGAAACAGGTGCCGGACAGCATGGTGTTGCATCGGCTACAGTCGCTGCCCGTTTAGGTCTGGAATGTCAGGTATATATGGGTGCTGAAGATGTTCAGCGTCAGGCACTCAATGTTTATCGCATGAAACTGCTGGGCGCAGAGGTGATCTCTGTTGAGTCCGGTACGCGCACGCTAAAAGACGCAATGAATGAAGCGATGCGTGATTGGGTGACCAACGTAGACGATACCTTCTATATCATTGGTACTGCTGCAGGTCCTCACCCGTATCCAAAGCTGGTACGTGATTTCCAGTCCGTTATTGGCCGTGAAGCGCGTGAACAGTGTCTGAAACAGGCGGGTCGTTTGCCTGATGCGCTGGTTGCATGTGTTGGTGGTGGTTCTAACGCGATTGGATTGTTCCATCCGTTCATCGAAGACGGCGATGTCCGTATGGTCGGTGTCGAAGCAGGTGGTTACGGTGTTGAAACCGGACAGCATGCGGCACCACTGACGGCGGGGCGTCCCGGTGTATTGCATGGTAACCGTACTTATCTGATGGAAGATGATGCTGGTCAGATCATTGGTACTCACTCTGTATCAGCAGGTCTGGATTATCCGGGTGTAGGCCCTGAACACTCCTACCTGAAAGACACCGGTCGGGCGGAATACGTTGCAATCAATGACGATGAGGCGATGGATGCTTTCCGTACGCTGACCCGTGTTGAGGGTATTATGCCGGCAATTGAGTCCAGTCACGCAGTTGCGCATGCAATGAAGATGGCAAAAGAGATGGACGAAGACCAGATCATCGTAGTGAATCTGTCTGGTCGTGGTGATAAAGATATTCATACTGTCGCACAGCTCGACGGTATTAAGGTCTGAGTTTCAGGCCTGAATAGGACGGTAATGGAAATGAATCGAATTGCAGCGTGTTTTGAACGCCTGAAAGAGCAGGGCCGCCAGGCCCTGATCCCTTATGTAACTGCCGGTGATCCAGCCCCGGGTGTCACTGTGCCATTAATGCATGCGATGGTTGATGCGGGTGCCGATCTGATTGAATTGGGTATCCCATTCTCAGATCCAATGGCTGATGGCCCAACAATTCAGCTGGCGTGTGAGCGTGCTCTGGAGCACAACACGCGTTTGATCGATGTGTTGGCTATGGTGAAAACCTTTCGAGAGAAAGATCAGCAGACCCCGGTTGTGTTGATGGGCTACCTGAACCCAATTGAAGTACTGGGTTATACATCCTTCGCAGAGCAGGCCGCAGCGGCTGGTATTGATGGTGCGCTGATCGTTGATTTGCCGCCTGAAGAGGCTGAAGGTGAATTTGATAATGCAATGAAAGCCAATGGCTTGGATACGATTTATCTGTTGGCTCCAACAACAGAAGAAAGTCGTATCGAACAGGTCTGTAATGCGGGTAGTGGCTACTTATACTATGTATCTGTAAAAGGTGTGACGGGCTCTGCTTCTCTGGATGTGCAGTCCGTAGCCGATAAGCTGGACGTGGTACGTAAGTATACGAACCTGCCTGTGGGTGTTGGCTTCGGGATTAAAGATGCTGAGTCTGCAAAGGCAGTATCTGAAGTTGCAGACGGTGTTATTGTCGGCAGTGTACTGGTAAATAAAATAGCCTCGTTGGTAGAGCAGCAGGATGATATCCCTGCTCAGGTTTCCGCTATTGTAGCGGAACTGCGTACCGCGATGGACGCGTGATTGAACTGACGCTTTAGTAAAGATTTGGAAATACATACATGAGTAACTGGCTGGAAAAAATCGTTCCCTCTCTGGTGCGTAGCGAAACTAAGCGCTCTAACATCCCGGAAGGTTTGTGGAAGAAGTGTCCTAAGTGTGATGCGCCGCTGTATCGTCCTGAGCTGGAAAAAAATCTGAGCGTATGTCCAAAGTGCGATCACCATATGCGTCTGGGCGCACGTAAGCGTTTAGAAGTATTTCTGGATGAGCAGAACCGTACTGAAATCGCGGCCGAAGTTGAGCCAGTGGATCGTCTGAAGTTTAAAGACTCCAAAAAGTACAAGGACCGTCTGACGGCAGCTCAGAAAAATACTGAAGAGAAAGACGCACTTGTTGCTATGCGCGGTGAGCTGAATGGGCAGCCGGTTGTCGCCGTGGCCTTTGAGTTCCAGTTCATGGGTGGCTCCATGGGTGCGGTGGTTGGTGAGCGCTTTGTGCGTGCAGCAAATATCAGTCTGGCTGAAGGTATTCCTCTGATCTGCTTCGCCGCTTCTGGTGGTGCGCGCATGCAAGAGGCGCTGTTCTCTCTGATGCAGATGGCTAAAACCAGTGCGGTATTGGAGCGTTTGAAGTCAAAAAGCATTCCATATATCTCTGTGCTGACTGATCCAGTTTACGGTGGCGTCTCTGCGAGTCTGGCGATGCTGGGTGATTTGAATATCGGTGAGCCAAAAGCTCTGGTCGGTTTTGCCGGTCCGCGTGTTATTGAGCAGACCGTGCGTGAGAAACTGCCAGAAGGCTTCCAGCGTAGTGAATTTCTGCTGGAGCACGGTCAGGTTGATATGATCATCCACCGTCACGAAATGCGTGAACGACTGGATTCGATCCTGCGTAAGCTGACACGTCAGCCAGACGCCTGATATCGGACCTGTTTGATCGCAACGTAAGTTAAAAATAGCCGGCAGTGATTTCCACGCTGCCGGCTTTTCTGTTTTTTGTAGTAGGTGTTTATGACACAACTAACTGATCGCTTTTCATTGAACGAGTGGTTGTCGTGGATTGAGGCATGCCATCCGGCGGAGATCGAGCTTGGCCTGGAGCGTGTGAGTCGTGTTGCTGATGATCTGGGTGTACGTACGCCAAAATCTAAAGTCATTACGATTGCGGGAACAAACGGTAAAGGGTCTACCGTCACCTATCTGGAGACAATTCTAGGAAAGGCAGGTTATAGCGTCGGGTGTTATACCTCTCCGCATTTTCGACACTACAATGAGCGAGTGCGTCTTAACGGTCAAAATATCTCCGATGAAGAACTGTGCCAGTCTTTCCGTGCCATCACCGCTGCACGCAAAGATACACCGTTGACCTACTTTGAATATGGCACATTGGCCGCACTGGAAATCTTTAACCGTAAGCAGCCTGATGTCATCCTGCTTGAAGTTGGGTTGGGCGGGCGCCTTGACGCGGTGAACATCGTCGATGCAGATGTGGCCGTGGTTACCAGTATCGCCATCGATCATGTGGATTGGCTGGGTGATGATCGTGAAGTCATTGGTCGGGAGAAGAGCGGTATTTTCCGGGCCGGACGTCCGGCGATATGCGGTGAAGCAGACCCAACGGCATCAGTGGCTACTGTGGCTGATGAAACGGGTGCCGTGTTGTATCAGGTGGGTGATCAATTCGCATATCAGGGCGATGCAGATGGATGGAACTGGCAGGGTGTTTGTCCGGTCGGAGAAAGTCTGCAGCTAGAGAGTCTGCCAATGCCTGCATTGCCTCTACCAAACGCAGCAACAGCGTTACAGGTACTGGCCGTATTAGGGTTGGATGTGGCTGTCGACGCTATTCGTGAAGGTCTCGCTAGCGCGACGATGACTGGCAGAATGCAGCGTGTTGAATTAGCACAGGGTTCTTGCTGGTTGGATGTGGCACATAATCCTGAGGCGGCGGAGTTGCTGGCAAAACGTCTGGCGGCAAAAGGTCAGCAAGTGCATATGGTGCTGGGGATGCTGGGCGATAAAGATTTTGCGTCGGTTATCGAGATTCTACGGCCACAAGTGTCATACTGGTATCTGGCAGACTTAGATGTACCTCGAGGCCAAAAGGCAGAAATGCTGGCGAGCCATTTGACAGACGAAGTCGCTGCGGGATGTTGTCGTAGCTTCTTGTCTGTAGCGGATGCACTGGATGCCGCTCAGGTGCATTTAAGCCAGAACAATTGTTTGTTAGTTGCGGGTTCATTCTTTACGGTAAGTGATGCCCTCAATCATCTGGGAGTGGATGAGTAAGATGCAAGAGAAGCTGAAATACAGGTTGATTGGTCTGTTCGTTATCGTGTTGTCAGCCGGTATTCTGTTTCCACTGTTTTTTAATGGCGACGGGTATCGTGAACGTCACTTGGAATCGGCGATTCCAGAAGTGCCTTTGCTGCCTGAAGTGGTGGCGATTGAGCCGCAATCGATAACGCTTCCTGATACGTCTGAAGTGGCTGCGCCTGAAGAACCACGCCCGGTGGTCAAAAAGTCGGCTGAACTGGTGAAAAAAATTGAACGCAAAAAGCCGGTTATTAATGTCGATGAAGACAAGCCCGTACTCGATAAGCAGGGGGTGCCTGTGGCCTGGACGCTACAGCTGGCAACCTTCAGTGACGAAGGGAATGCCAACGAGTTGCGCACACAATTGATCGGGGCTGGACACAAAGTGTACACCCGTCAAAACGGTACGTTGGTCAAGGTGTATGTTGGTCCGGACTTTCAGCGCTCGAATCTTGAATCACTCAAGACCCGGCTGAAAAAAGACCTGAATCTTGATGGCATTATCGTGCGTTTCTCTACTCGCTGAAGATAAAGGCCTCTGGTAGAATGCGCGCATCTTTCTTGGGTTGTTACAGATGATGAATTGGGCTGACTGGGTCATACTGGCAATTATTGCCATCTCCTGCTTATTTAGTGTTCGGCGGGGCTTTATCAGAGAGGCTCTTTCCCTTGTTACGTGGGTTGCTGCCTTTATGATTGCGCGTACATTTTCGGGGCCTATGATCGAGTTGCTTCAACCCTATATCGAAACCCCTTCTCTACGTGTTGCAGCGGCATTTGCTAGTCTGTTTATAGTGACCCTCGTTGTAGGGGCGCTTATTGGACAGCTGTTTACAATGCTAATTCAGGCCACCGGTCTGAGTGCAACCGACCGACTTCTAGGTATCGCATTTGGCGCCGCACGAGGTGGACTCGTGGTAGTGGTACTTGTGATGCTGGCAGGCCAGACGCCTGCTGTAGATGATCCTTGGTGGCGTGAATCACAACTGATTCCCCATTTTGCGTTGATGGAAGCCTGGACCAAAGAGGTCGCAGGCGATGTTGCAGACTTGATCTGGAACGCAGGACGCTAAGAATAAAAT
>JAGSHA010000178.1 GCA_023954795.1 Oceanospirillaceae bacterium
AGAGGGTGTGGAAATGGTAATGCCGGGTGACAACATCCAGATGGACGTTACTCTGATCAACCCAATCGCGATGGAAGACGGTCTGCGTTTCGCTATCCGCGAAGGTGGTCGTACCGTTGGTGCAGGTGTTGTATCTAAAATCATCGAATAATATTCGATGATTGACAGAAAAAGGCTCCCAGATTGGGGGCCTTTTTTTTGGTTAAAAAATAAGCTTGACCGAATATCCTTATGCAAGTAGTATTTGCGTCCCCTACATAGTAGGGGTGGTCGGCTTTGCCGTAATATAATTCGTTAGGAATTGTGTGATCGAAATGCAGAATCAGAAAATTCGTATTCGTCTGAAAGCCTTTGATCATCGCCTGATCGACTCCTCCGCGCAGGAAATTGTAGATACTGCGAAACGGACGGGTGCTCAGGTGCGTGGCCCGATCCCACTTCCAACCCGCAAAGAGCGCTACACAGTTCTGGTTTCTCCTCACGTGAATAAAGATGCACGTGATCAGTATGAAATCCGTACTCACAAGCGTGTTCTGGACATCGTTGAGCCAACTGAGAAAACAGTTGACGCACTGATGAAGCTGGATCTTGCTGCGGGTGTAGAAGTGCAGATCAGCCTCGGCTAATCAAAAGGCACTGCGCAGATTTAATTTATTAATGAAGCGCTTTTTTAGTGTGGAATGCTCTGGGAAGGGCAGCCGTAGTGGGTAACAGCCCCGTACACAACTGGCAAGAGGTTTTAAAGAAATGTCTGTAGGTCTTATCGGACGTAAAGCGGGTATGACGCGCATCTTCGCAGAAGATGGCGTATCCGTGCCAGTCACCGTCATCGAAGTGGAACCGAACCGTGTAACTACTGTGAAAACAGCAGATACCGACGGCTACGCAGCGGTACAGGTTACTACCGGTTCTAAGAAGGCTAATCGCCTGTCTAAGCCGGAAGCCGGTAACTTCGCCAAAGCTGGTGTAGAAGCCGGTCGAGGTTTGTGGGAGTTCCGCCTGTCAGGTGACGAAGAAGTCAACGTTGGCGATGAGCTAACTGTTGCGCGCTTCGAAGCAGGTCAGAAAGTGGATGTTACTGGTCAGTCTAAAGGTAAAGGTTTCCAGGGCGGTATCAAGCGCTGGAACTTCTCCATGCAAGACGCGACTCATGGTAACTCTCTGTCTCACCGTGCTCCGGGTTCTATTGGTCAGTGTCAGACTCCTGGCCGCGTGTGGAAAGGCAAAAAAATGGCAGGGCACATGGGTGCTGCGCAGGTAACTGTACAGACTCTGGAAGTCGTTCGCGTAGATGCTGAGCGTAACCTGCTGTTGATCAAAGGTGCTGTTCCGGGCGCAACCGGCGGTGACGTAATCGTTAAACCGGCTGTTAAAGTCGGCGCCTAAGGGGGTTTGAAATGAATCTGAATTTAGCTGGAGCTAACGGTTCGGTAGAAGTTTCCGACCTGGCTTTTGGTAAAGAATTCAACGAAGCGCTAGTACATCAGGTTGTTACGGCATACCTGGCTGGCGCTCGTCAGGGTACTAAAGCCCAGAAAAACCGCTCTGCGGTATCTGGTGGTGGTGCAAAACCTTGGCGTCAGAAGGGCACCGGTCGTGCTCGTGCGGGTACTTCCCGTTCTCCAATCTGGCGTACTGGTGGCGTAACGTTCGCTGCACAGCCACGTGACCACGCTCAGAAAGTAAACAAGAAAATGTACCGCGCTGCTATGCGTTGCATCTTCTCTGAGTTGGTTCGTCAGGATCGTCTAGTGGTTGTAGAAGATTTCGCTCTGGAATCTCCTAAAACTAAACAGTTTGTGGCCAAGCTGAACGAGCTTGACCTGTCTAACGTACTGCTGATCACTGCAGACGTAGAGCAGAACCTGTTCCTGGCTGCGCGCAACGTACCACACGTTGACGTACGCGATGCTGCGGGTGTTGATCCAGTAAGCCTGGTCGGTTTCGACAAGGTGTTGGTCACTGTTGCTGCGCTGAAGAAGGTTGAAGAGGTGCTCGCATGAACCAGGAACGCATTTTCCAAGTGCTGTTGGGTCCGCACATCTCTGAAAAGGCAACCATCGTAGCTGAAGGTTCTCAGCAGGTGGTGTTCCGCGTTACTAAAGACGCTACCAAGCCAGAAATCAAGAAAGCGGTTGAAGAACTGTTCGACGTCAAAGTTAAAGGCGTGAACATCGTCAACGTTAAGGGCAAAACCAAGCGTACTGCGCGTGGTTTCGGCACGCGCAATGATGTACGTAAAGCGTATGTCTGCCTGGCTGACGGCTCTGAGATTGATTTCCTCGGTGGCGAGTAATTAGGGGTTTAAAAAATGGCATTGATCAAAACTAAGCCGACCTCTGCTGGACGTCGTCATGTCGTTAAAGTGGTAAGTGCTGACCTTCACAAAGGTAAGCCTTACGCACCGCTGGTTGAGAAAAAATCCAAAAGCGGTGGTCGTAACCACTACGGTCGTATCACTACTCGTCACATAGGTGGTGGTCACAAACAGCAGTACCGTGTTATCGATTTCCGTCGTAACAAAGATGGAATCCCAGCCGTTGTAGAGCGTCTGGAATACGATCCTAACCGTTCCGCACACATCGCCCTGCTGAAATATGCAGACGGTGAGCGTCGTTACATCATTGCACCTAAAGGTGTTGCTGCCGGTTCTCAGATTAAATCTGGTACCGACACTGACATCAAGCCAGGCAACTGCATGCCTTTGCGCAACATCCCTGTGGGTTCTGTTGTTCACTGCATCGAGTTGAAACCTGGTAAAGGTGCTCAGATGGCGCGTTCTGCGGGTACTTCTGCTCAGCTGGTTGCGCGTGAAGGTGCTTATGCAACTCTGCGTCTGCGTTCCGGTGAGATGCGTAAAGTCCTTGTTGACTGTCGCGCAACTCTGGGTGAAGTAAGCAACTCTGAACACTCCCTGCGTCAGCTGGGTAAAGCTGGTGCTAAGCGCTGGCGTGGTGTTCGTCCAACCGTTCGCGGTGTTGCAATGAACCCGGTTGATCACCCACATGGTGGTGGTGAAGGTCGTACCTCTGGTGGTCGTAACCCTGTTACTCCATGGGGTGTACCAACCAAGGGTTATAAGACCCGTAAGAATAAGCGTACCGATAAGTTGATCGTACGCCGTCGTCAAGCCAAATAATTAGGTTGAGGATACAGTTGTGCCACGTTCACTGAAGAAAGGTCCATTTATCGACCTTCACCTGCTGAAGAAGGTAGAGGCTGCAATTGAGAACAATGAGCGCCGTCCTATCAAGACTTGGTCTCGTCGTTCTACCGTCTTCCCGAACTTTGTCGGTTTGACGATTGCAGTACATAACGGTCGCCAGCACGTTCCAGTGTTTATCACTGAGGACATGGTCGGTCATAAACTGGGCGAGTTCGCTGCTACACGTACATACCGTGGTCACGCAGCGGATAAGAAAGCCAAGCGATAATAGGAGTTAGATGATGGAAGTTGCCGCTAAATTGAAAGGCGCCCGCATCTCCGCTCAGAAAGCCCGTCTGGTCTGCGACCAGATCCGTGGCAAGTCTGTTGGTGAAGCTCTGGATATCCTGGCGTATAGCCCAAAAAAAGGTGCGGCGCTTGTTAAGAAAGTACTGGAGTCTGCTATCGCGAATGCGGAGCATAACGAAGGTGCTGATATTGATGAGCTGCGCGTTTCAACTACTTTCGTTGACGAAGGTATGACTATGAAACGCATCAAGCCGCGTGCGAAGGGTCGCGCAGATCGTATTCTGAAGCGTTCCTGCCACATCACCGTTAAAGTGGCTGACTAAGCGACTGCTAGGAGAGTTTGTTATGGGTCAGAAAGTACATCCGACCGGTATACGACTTGGTGTCGTTAAAGACCACACTTCGGTGTGGTATGCGGACAAGTCCCAATACGCAAGCAAGCTGCTGAATGATCTTGAGGTACGTAAGTACCTGGAGAAGCAGCTCGAAAAAGCATCTGTAAGCCGCATCGAGATCGAGCGTCCTGCACAGAATGCAAAAATCACCATTCACACTGCGCGTCCTGGCATCGTGATTGGTAAAAAAGGCGAAGATGTAGAGAAGCTGCGTAATGCAGTTTCCCAGATGATGGGCGTTCCTGTTCACATCAACATCGAAGAAGTTCGCAAGCCTGAGCTGGACGCGAAACTGGTAGCACAGAGTGTTGCTAACCAGCTTGAGCGTCGCGTAATGTTCCGTCGCGCTATGAAGCGTGCGGTACAGAACGCTATGCGTCTGGGTGCCAAAGGCATCAAGATTCAGGTAGGCGGTCGTCTGGGTGGCGCTGAGATTGCGCGCTCTGAGTGGTATCGTGAAGGCCGTGTGCCGTTGCACACATTGCGTGCTGATATCGATTACGCTACTTATGAAGCGCACACCACATACGGTGTGATCGGCGTTAAAGTCTGGATCTTCAAAGGCGAGATTCTTGGTGGCATCGAACAGGTGCGTGCTGAGAAGAAAAACGCGCCTAAGAAGAAAGGTAAGTGAGGTAGACGTCCATGCTGCAACCTAAACGCCTTAAATACCGCAAGATGATGAAAGGCCGCAACCGCGGTCTGGCACAGCGCGGTAGTAAAGTAAGCTTCGGCGAAATCGGCCTGAAAGCTACTAGCCGTGGCCGTATCACTTCCCGTCAGATCGAGGCTGCTCGTCGTACGATGACCCGTCACGTGAAACGTGGTGGTAAGATCTGGATTCGCGTTTTCCCTGACAAGCCAATTACCTCTAAGCCTCTTGAAGTGCGTATGGGTAAAGGTAAAGGTAGTGTTGAGTACTGGGTAGCCCAGATTCAGCCAGGCAAGATGCTGTTCGAAATGAGCGGTGTGCCTGATGAGTTGGCGAATGAAGCGTTCGCGCTGGCTTCCGCTAAGCTGCCTGTTTCTACAACTGTTGTTAAGCGTACGGTGATGTGATGAAAGCGAGCGAACTACGTGAGAAGTCCGTTGATGAGCTTCAGCAGGAACTGTTAGGTCTTCTGAAGGAGCAGTTCAATCTGCGCATGCAGAAAACCACCGGTCAGCTGGCACAAAATCACCTGTTGGGCCAAGTCCGCCGCGACATCGCTCGCGTAAAGACTTTACTCAACGAGAAGGCAGGTAACTAAGAATGAGCGCAGAAAAACGTACTCGTACTGTTACTGGCCGCGTTGTCAGTGACAAGATGGATAAAACCATCACAGTTATGGTAGAGCGTAAAGAGAAGCATCCGATTTACGGAAAATTCATGAAACGTTCCACCAAACTGCACGCTCACGATGAGAAAAACGAGTGTCAGCAGGGGGATCTGGTAACCATCGCGGAAACCCGTCCTCACTCCAAGTCTAAAACTTGGGCACTGGTTCGTATTGAAGAGCGCGCAGCGAAGGTGTAATATACGCACCCTCGCTCCAATTGTCGGCTCGTTGCTTCTGGCGACGAGTCTTACACAGAGTTTGTGGAGTAGACCATGATTCAAACTGAATCTATGCTTGATGTCGCTGACAACAGCGGTGCTAAGCGTGTGCAGTGTATTAAGGTCCTAGGCGGTTCTCACCGTCGTTACGCAAGCGTCGGTGACGTTATTAAAGTTACCGTCAAGGAAGCAATTCCGCGTGGCAAAGTGAAGAAAGGTCAGGTCCTGAAGGCTGTTGTGGTACGTACCCGTAAGGGTGTTCGTCGTCCAGACGGCTCAGTAATCCGCTTTGATACTAACTCAGCGGTATTGCTGAACGCTAGCGATGCACCTATCGGTACTCGTATCTTTGGCCCAGTAACGCGTGAACTTCGTACTGAGAAGTTCATGAAAATCGTTTCCCTGGCGCCTGAAGTGCTATAAAGATCAAACTCCAAGTAGTTTGATTTATGTAAAAACGCTAACGCCGAGAGGCGTTGGCGTTTTTGAGCATGAGAAGGACGTAGGAAAGAGGTATTTATGCTTAAAATTAGACGTGAAGACGAAGTAATCGTCATCGCAGGAAAAGACAAAGGCAAGCGTGGCAAAGTCATGCGTGTCCAGGATAACGGTCGTGTGATCGTATCCGGTATCAACATGGTGAAGAAACACACCAAACCTAACCCAATGCTGGGTCAGGCTGGCGGCATCGTCGAAAAAGAAGCGGCTCTGGCTGTTTCTAACGTTGCTATCTTCAACCCTCAGACGGGCAAAGGCGATCGCGTTGGCTTCAAGATTCTTGAAGACGGTACTAAGACGCGCATCTTCAAGTCCTCTGGCGAAGCGATCAGCTAAGGGGAATTGTTGATATGTCTAGATTGAAAGCGCTTTATAAAGATTCTGTTCAGCAGCAGCTGAAAGAAGAGCTGTCCAGCCCGAACATCATGGCTGTGCCTCGTTTGACCAAAATCACCCTGAACATGGGTGTAGGTGAAGCATTGGGCGATAAGAAACTGCTGGATTTCGCAGTTGCTGATATGACAAAAATCGCCGGTCAGAAGCCAGTAGTTACTCTGGCTCGTAAATCTATCGCGGGCTTTAAAGTTCGTGAAGGTTGGCCGATTGGTTGTAAAGTTACCCTGCGCGGCGAGCGCATGTGGGAATTCCTGGATCGCATGGTAGATATTTCTATCCCGCGTATCCGTGACTTCCGTGGCCTGAATCCGAAATCTTTCGACGGTCGTGGTAACTACAGCATGGGTGTTAAAGAGCAAATTATATTCCCGGAAATCGATTACGATAAAGTAGACCGTGTACGTGGTATGGACATTACCATCAC